>JAGLRT010000082.1 GCA_023136155.1 Methanosarcinales archaeon | reverse complement strand
AACCGGCCGGTGAGTGTGTCATACTCGGGCGGCAAGGACAGCCTGGCTACCCTGCTGCTGGTAAAAGATTGCATTGAGGATTTTGATGTAATGTTTGCGGATACAGGGCTGGAGTTTCCTGAAACCATAGCCAATGTTGACGACGTTGCCGGATACTACAACCTGTCAGTCAAGATATTCAATGCAGGGGATGTGTTCTGGGAGTCCTTTGACAGGTTCGGCCCGCCCACGGTTGAGGCCAGGTGGTGCTGTAAGACCTGTAAACTGGGCCCGATTTCCATGCTCATCGAAGAGAATTTCCCTGACGGCTGCCTCACATTCATAGGCCAGCGCAAGTACGAGAGCGAGGGGAGGGCCAGGAGTGATAAGATATGGAAGAACCCCTGGGTTGGCAACCAGATAGCGGCCTCGCCCATCCAGAACTGGACCGCGCTGCATATCTGGCTGTACCTGTTCTGGAAAGGAGCACCATACAATCCGTTGTATGAACAGGGGTTCGACCGCATCGGCTGCTGGCTGTGCCCGTCAGGGAGCATGGCCGAGATGTCACGAATCAAGGAGATACATCCTAAAATGTGGGCTCGGTTGGAGGAGAAACTGCGCTCCCATGCCGAAAAATTCGGCTACGGTGAGGGATGGGTGGATTACGGGCTGTGGAGATGGCAAAATCCTCCACAGGTGCAGCGTGAGATGGCAGAGCGGTTAGGCATCAATCTTGTTCCAAAAGAGTTTGACGGTGACATGGAGTTTTCCATGGTGTCGGGGTACAGGCCGTGTAAGGCTGGCGGGGTTTCGGCTGAGGGGAGTTTTGGTGTGCCACTGAACCTTGAGGCTATCGAGAATTCAGGCATGATGAGGGTGCTGGGTGAGGTGCATTCAATGGATGGCGTCCTCACGTCCAGCCTGAGTGAGGATAATGTGCAGGTGTTCGCGTCAGGGACCGTGACTGCCAGAAGCGATACTGACCCGGGTGCCAGGCGGCTGATGGGGAGGGCTGAATCTTCGATTCGGCGGGCGCTGGAGTGTACGGGCTGCGGGCTGTGCGTGGCAAAATGCGAGGTGCGGGCCGTTAAGGTGAAGGATGGACGGGCTGTGGTTAATGAGACGTGTAACCACTGCGGGCTTTGTTTGAAGGCGTGTCCTGTGGTGAGGTATCTCGGTACGGGCGAGAATTAAGAAAATATGACAGGTATAATTAACATCGAATCGAATCGGGGTTAACTTATCTGCGTCCATCTGCGGTTAACATTGAAATGATCTCAGCCCCCATTCCCACTTACAATCTCTTGAGGCTCTGTCATCTGCACTCATGCACTGATGCTTCCGTAACGAACTGGCACCGGGCTTGGGTGTAGCAAAACGTTAATACGAAAGTACACCAAAATAATCATTGAAGGAGATAAAGCCATTATGGAAAGTACGTTTACCGCAATATTTGAGAAAGCCGATGATTGGTATATCGGATACGCTGAAGAATTGCCAGGAGCAAACGCTCAGGGAAGAACTCTCGAAGAAACTCGTGAAAATCTTCGCGAGGCAATCGAATTGATCATAGTCTCAAACAGAGAACTTGCAGAGATAGGCTTAACAGGCAAGGAATTCGTTCGAGAAAATCTCAAAGTTGCTGTATGATGAAGCGACGGAAACTGCTTCATCATCTGGGAAGCATGGGTGCAAGCTTCTTCGAGAGGGTGGGAAAAACACAGTCTTTTATAATCCACTTAATATGAAGACATCTACTGTTCCCCGTCATACAGAGATTGTAGATGCTCTTGCCAAAAAAATCTGCAAGGACTTGGATGTACCACAGCCCTAAGTCATACGCACCATCGTATCAAATGGTGTATACAGCTCGCACTACTGCACCTAACAGCGTGTTTCTGTTCTGGCTTCGGCACTGCCATCGCTCGCTGCACTTGCCCGACGCCCTATCTTCTGGTTGGATGACATACTCAAATCTGACCTCAGCACTGCATTCCTCTTTTTTGAATCCCCAACTGGAACTTCAGAAATCAGCGTGACTGTTATACGCAAATACTCACGTAAGTATTGCCGCTTAAAGATACTACGGTGATGTGTGGAATATGGCTGAGAAAAGTAAGAAAACCAACAAAATCATTTTCGATGAGATTAGTGCCAACGATGCTTTTGCTATTCTTAAAATTCTTGCCGGGAAGGATGAGGACATTTTAGAGAGAATTGAACAAATCGCAATAGAATATCTAAGTGGAGTAGACATTGACGACATCGCTTCTCAAGTTTATTTTAATTTAGATAATATTCCAGTTGAAGACGTTTGGGACCGCTCCGGAAGCACACGAAACGGATATGTAGACCCAACAGAAATGGCATGGGAAATGTTTGAAACAGCTTTAGAGCCATTTTTGGAGGAGCTAAAAAAGTATCAAAAACTTTCAATGTATGTTGAGGCGAAAAATTATTGCATTGGAATATTGAAAGGTATATATCGATTCGAAAAGGAGTCTACATCAGAGTACAAAGATTGGGCTGTGGATGCTCCAGCCGAAAATTTTGATTGGATTCTAGATGAATGGAAAAAAGGGCAAGGAAATTTAAATGACATCGCTGATGTTGATGATTTCATAAAAAAGAACTTTACAGACTGGAGTCAATAAAAGAAAGTATCCTTCCAGTCAAAACCCGGAAGGGAAAATACTCAAAATTTTTAAATTCCTACGTCATCCCACCGAACTCGACCACATTTCCCTCCTCATCTATCATGGTCATTGCGCCATCTTTGACGCTGATCTCGGATACAACCTTCCCGGCAGCATCATAGTTCTTCCAGATGAATGTTTCACCATCCTCTGACCACCAATACTCCATCTTCACTACCTCATCAGCGGTATTGGTTTCCAGGACAGCCTTGCACATGGTAACACCATCTATGGTCTCGGTACCTACTATCTCCATGTTAGCCAATTCCCCGGTTTGCGGATTTGTGGCCTCCCAGGTGGTTCCGACCGGGCACCATTCATCTTCAGCGCCCTCAGGGACGCTGTATTCAATATCCACATCACCATCACTGGTTGAGACGGTAGTGGTCGTGGTGGAATCCTTAGCAGTACAGCCTGCTGTAATTAATACAAACAACATCAATAAGATTATCAGTTTCTTCTGCAAATTT
>JAGLRT010000081.1 GCA_023136155.1 Methanosarcinales archaeon | reverse complement strand
CTAGTAGGTACGTTACACCCACTACTACCTGATAGACCGCAGACCCATCCTTAGGCGCCGGAGCTTTGAACCATAGAGCATTCCAGCATCTATGATTTATCCGGTATTATCCCCAGTTTCCCGGGGTTATTCCAGTCCTAAGGGTAAGTTGTCCACGTGTTACTGAGCAGTTCGCCATGTTCACGAAGAACATTTGACTCGCATGGCTTAATCGAACCCCGATAGCAGTAACCTCTGGCAGGATCAACCAGAATTGTTAATCACACACATATTGGAAGTATTTCGTTATCGGAATTATTAGGGTTTTGGTATATTGTCCAATTAATTCCCGATAATGTATTTATATACACCACCGGTCAGAATTAACCGAACTGCCAATACTAACGTCGGACGAGAAATTGCCTTCTCGTCTCCATATGATTGTGCCAAGGTCGGAGAGCAACCCTTCACTTTCGGGACAATTCCCAAAATCCGGGTCGACGCCGGGTAATGACCTCGGCAATGAATATTAGGAGGTGATACATTGAATGCGAATATTATTGCATTCAGCGTCCACTTGCGTTTTCACGCCGATTGTGGAATTCAGTTATATGTTGCAGGTAGTATATAAGGTTATTTACTACCTAGCCAAAACCGATGTTTTATTTTCGGGTTGGCAACACATAATCACTCTGAGCAGGGTGTTCCTGCCCATTTGAGCGCTCCCTTACATTGGGAGGTTGGTATATAACTGTTGTGGTGATTGGCATTCCAAAGGACTACAGTTGGAAATAAAATCATGTGGATAGCACAAATCCAAAAATTGAACTTGAAATGTAAAACGTATGCAGTAGAATCAATCAATCAGTCTAAACCCCAATTCGATCCCTTCCAGGGTTGCACCCATCTCTATCAACACCCCCCCAAACAGCAACGATTCTATGACCCGGGCAAAACATACCTTCCCCTTATCCTGAATCTCAAGAACATTTAGTTCCTCTATGAGATACGGCAGACTATACGAGTCATCAATAGCCCTTACTAACTAACAGCAGTATATCCTCGAAAACACTGCAATATCAACGTCAAACTCCCCCATAAGCAACCGAAGCGTATCCACAGAACCACTATCATCCAACACCAATATTATTCCTGTTTCATGAACTTTGAACATATCTCAAGATCCTCAACCGTATTCACATTCACAGCAATCTTGTGATTGTTCAATATATAATTATAATCATCCTGCTCCTCATTTATATTGTCCGCATCAAGGATGTTTATACCAGAAGGCACTATCAACTGTCCATCCTTATTAAACACAGTATCAGGACGCAGTCCCTTGCTCCTGCATACCGACAGCAGGTTATAAACAGAAAGAGCAGGCTGCGGAACCTTACTATACAATACTATCACCTCATCCAGCAACCCAGGAGTTATCAGGGGCAGGTCGGCCATGACTATAAGCACCGGACCTTTGATACCAGCCTTTCTAATAGCATCCACCATATCAGACACATACCCATCTCCGGCGGTATTTACCACATTAACATCCCTGGCACTACCCTCAAGCCATTTTACAGTATCAGGACCATTTTTGGATGCAGCAATATAGATATTATCCACATATCTGGAACCCTCAAGGGCATCCATGGCATATTCTATCAATTTCCTGCCATTAATCTCCAAAAGCGGCTTCTCGATCGGCAGCGTCATCCTGCTGCCCCGGCCTCCCGCCATCAATAAGGCATCCAAACTACCATCCCCATGTATAAAATAAGAAAATTGCAGCCAGGGCAGCCAAACGCCCCATCTCATGAGCAGTGCCAAGGCAATCTCCGTTAATACCACCAAAATGCCGGTTCGATACCACTACCACCCCAACCGACGCTAAAATTCCCATTAACAAAGCACCAAGTCCTGCAACACCCATTGCAACCGTACAAACCACTGCCGATATAAACAGACTTATGGTAAACTGTTTCGGACCTGTATAATCAGATATCATGGACCCCATTCCCTGATACAAAGGTTTCCCAAATCTCGCCGCAGTAAGCATAGAATGCTTGGATATAACCTCAGCACTCAGCAACGCCGTGCCCAGGCCAAACCACCAGAACCCATCACCCTGCATACTCCCAATAGCCCGTATAAAAACGAACAGTGCCAAAATATAAAATATCACAAATGTCGCCCCTCCCGTTCCCAGTGCCACATCCTTCATCGCATTGACCTTCTTCTCAGTGCTCCCGTGGGCAGCAATACCATCCCCAAAATCTGATATGGCATCAAGATGATGAAAACCTGTTAGTACATAAATAGATACAATCACAACCACTGCAATAATTCCAGGTTGGCCGGGTATCAGGACAGCCAGTAAGGTAGCCACTGCAAGTAAAATAAGACCTAAAATGATGCCCACAACACTTGACAAGTATGTCCGCTGCTGGAATTGCTCAAGCCTGTACGACCTGCCCGATGGCAATGTGGTCAGGAATCCAATAGCTCCCAGCAGTCCCTTCAGCAATTTCAAACCCCGCCCCGGGTATACATACTGGAAGACACACCACCAATAAGCCCGGCAACCACATCGTCCATGAACGGACCTAGTTCCTTGATTACTCCAGGTTTGAGTTTATCAAACCTGACATACTCGAACATACCTTTGTGCCCAGCGATGTAGGTGGAAATACTCATACCCAACACCTCGTCACATACAAGGAATGTCAAGTCCCGTTCATATGAATCTTTGCTCAGGTTTGGAAGTTCACCAGCCTCGCCTGCCCGCTCAAGCTGGACGCCAGCATATATCAGGATGCACAAATTAGGGTCACTAAGAGCAATATCCAGTTCACGTTTGAACACTTCTTCTGCCTGTTCTTTAGTCTCAATACCTGGGTGAGGTACATACAATTCCATAGCAGCAGCTAACAGCAATTCCTCAGATAGCCCCATCTCTGCAATAATATCCCTTATGTCATAATCAAATCGCCGATCTATCTGTGTCGGCTTGTCACCTTTATCTGCTAATGGGCTGTCTGAGAGTTTCATAGTAATCACTCCGAGTCATACTCGTCACGTTAAGATGTTCACATGCAATAAATATAATACTCCAATTGCCCAGGCGAACAGCACAAGGGCAGTCGTACCAACTAACCTAACAGCCCGTTCGATATCTAACACCTCAGGTGTCCGGAACTCCTTACCAAGCACATAATGTCCTGGCTTTTCCAGCCTGACCCCCAGTGCCCCGGCAGCTGCAGCCATGGGCCATCCTGAATTCGGTGACGGGGTCAGGTTGTTATCACGCAAGCATATCTTCAAGGCACCTTTGTAGCTACCCGTAATCAGTGCGGCGGCACCAATGAGCAACAGGGACAGCCTGGCAGGTATCCAGTTCAACATATCGTCCAACCTGGCTGATGGGCGTCCCAGTTCAACGAATTCCTTGTTCCTGTATCCCACCATGGAATCCAGGGTATTGACAGCCTTGTATGCCAGTGCTCCCGGCAATCCCAACATGAGATAAAACAATATCGGCGACAAAATGCCATCTACAAAGTTCTCTGAAATGGACTCAATCACTGCCGAGGCTATCTGATGTTCATCCAGCTTTGATGTGTCACGGCTGACCAGCGCCATGAGTGCTTCTTGTGCTTCATTAATATTACCAGAGTGCATCAGGTCCATAATACTGCGAGATGTAGTCA
>JAGLRT010000080.1 GCA_023136155.1 Methanosarcinales archaeon | reverse complement strand
TGGTGGATGGTTCTATGTTGGTTAAGGTGGCTTTTATTCTCATCTCATCTATTATCCTGGCCCCCATGCCCGGACCACCCCCTATATCGAGTATATGGTCACCGTTGCATATCTGGGCAGATAGAACCTGTCCAACCAGTTCGTACATAGTACTGATACTTTTGGCAAATGTATTTTTGTAGTCCACTCCATCGAACTTTCTACTATTATTATTATCCATACTTATATCCATGATTATGCCTTTTTGACAAACAAATTTAACAACTGAAATGATAACACATATAGTTGATGGTGATTTTCTTTGATTATTGTTTACAGTGTATTGACGTTATGCATTCAAATAACCCAAAAACGCCAGCAAGTAGTTTCTTGCACTAATTTATTCCAATGATATTATAATATAGATACATGTCATATCGAGTGCCAATATTGTCCTTTAAACAGGTGGTGTATTCAGCATAGAATCAAATCAGACTTCTGCCGGAAAAATAAACATAATCATCTCAAAAGAAGACCTTGCCAGCCAGAACATCAAGAACATCTTGCTGGAGATAAGGGATTGGGCATCTACAAATATTGACTGCCCCGATGTGATTGCTTCATTTGAGTTCAAGAAATTCAGGATGGTGGAAATAGATGGGATGCATATCTACCAGAATGAACTGGATCGAAGGTTGGAAAAATGCGGGCTGGGTTGTGATATAATCATATTTGCATCCAGGCATCGCAGTAAAGATGGGCGACAGATACTCACGGTCCATCATACCGGTAATACAAAAGAAGCAAAGTTAGGTGGAAGTCCTATGGAACTGGCTTCAGCTGCACCCCAGACATTGCGCTCCATATACATGAATCTCAAGACACTGAGTAAAAACGAGGATTTTGAAGTGTCTATCGAGAGTACACACCACGGTCCCAGCGACCTGAAAACACCTTCACTGTTCGTGGAGATAGGTAGTTCTGAAAAGGAATGGGTAGAGCCTCTTGCAGGACGTATTGCGGCCAATGCAATACTTATGCTTGACAGTGATGACGTGCCTGTAGCCATTGGCTTTGGAGGCAACCATTATGCTCCCCGCCAGACCAAACTGATGGAAGACACAGAGATCACTTTCGGGCACATTTTCCCTACATATAAGCTAGATGAACTGGATGAAGAAATTGTCAGGCAGGCGTTTGAGCGTTCATGTGCGGATTTTGCATATCTGGACCGTAAATCAATGAGTGCAAAACAGCGCAAACGCCTGAGTTCCATCATCGAAGGGCTTGGTTATGAGGTTTTGAGGGAAAGTGACATCAGGGAAATGGACGGAGTACCATGGGAATTGTGTAAAGAACTGCGCAGGAAGATGAATGATATTTGTCCGTCCGGTCGTGCTCATGTAACAGAAGGAATAAAGTGCGAGTTCAAGAATGCTTGCCATAGATGTGTGTGTCCAAAAGTAAAAGTTACCACAATCAGTCCGGAACTGTTACAGGAAGCCGAAAAACTGGACAGGTCCAGGCTTAAAGAGTTCCTTGCAGCCCATAGCATTGCATACCTTGAACACAAGAATGGAAAATTCTCACATGTACTCATAGGAATCGATGACGACTGCGCCCGTCTTGTGGCTGATGAATTGACAAATGAATGCATTAATATACTAAAAGAACACAACGATATACGATACGACCGGGATGAAGGTATGCTATACCTCATTACCGAAAAGTTCAATCCGGAACTTGCCAAGAAACTTGGAATAACTTCCGGACTCATGTTCGGCGCGCTGGCAAGAGGAGAGACAGTAAGAGTAGATAATAGGACGATAAGTCCGGAAATGGTTTATGAAACTAATCAAAAATCAATAAAGGTTCGGACCATTTATATAGACTAAAAATTTTAAATGTTTGAGGGATGAAAAGATGGAATCCATCATAAAAGAAGCCATCACGAGGGCAAATATGGAAGGCAGGAACCAGGAAGTGTCAGCACCAGTACATAGTAGTGTAGGGCAGAGTGACGCAGAACTGGAAGCGGTTCTTCAACAACTAAAAACAAACATCCGTGTGGTTGGTTGCGGTGGTGGCGGTTCGAACACCATCCAAAGGATGACTGAAGAAGGCATATCAGGTGCAGAACTTTATGCATTGAACACGGATGCACAACATCTTCTGCATATTACGGCTGAAAGAAAGATGCTCATTGGTCAGAAAAAGACCAGGGGATTGGGTGCCGGTAGTTTGCCACAGATCGGTGAAGAAGCTGCTAAAGAGAGTGAGGAAGATATTAAAAACTCGGTCGATGGAGCAGATATGGTATTTATTACCTGCGGCCTTGGCGGCGGCACAGGTACTGGTTCTGCACCGGTAGTTGCCGAACATGCACGGGAAGTAGGCGCACTGACCATTGCGGTGGTCACCTTACCATTTTCAGTGGAAGGTTCAATCAGGCGCACTAATGCAGAAGCCGGACTGGAGCGTCTCAGGGATGTGGCAGATACGGTCATTGTTGTACCAAATGACAGATTATTAGAAGTGGTGCCAAGATTGCCCCTGCAGGCGGCTTTTAAGGTTTCGGATGAAGTGTTGATGCGGGCAGTTAAGGGTATTACTGAACTTATCACAAAACCCGGTTTGGTAAACCTGGACTTTGCTGATGTCAGGACCGTTATGCAAAAAGGTGGCGTGGCTATGATCGGTCTTGGTGAAGCTGACGGCGAGGATAAAGCTGCCGAATCTGTACAAAAGGCACTACGCAGTCCCCTGCTTGATGTAGACATTTCAGGAGCAACCTCAGCACTTGTAAATGTGGTGGGTGGACCTGACATGACAATAGCAGAGGCAGAGAGAGTGGTTCAGGAAGTCTACAATAAGATTGACCCTGAAGCAAGACTTATCTGGGGTGCACAAGTGGATCCCGCGCTGGAACATTCAATCCGTACCATGCTGGTGGTGACAGGTGTTAAATCTGCACAGATTTATGGTAAAGGCAGCAGCAAGAACATTACAAGCCGCTTTGGTATCGATTTCGTAAAATAAACTTATCATCTCGATTGACAGGCTATTTCCTGTCAATCGAAAGGTTTTTTTAGTACCGAGCCTGATTAGACCAAACTTCATCTCAACAGGACTGATTATTTACCATTATTAACAGGAAGTGAAACCAATTGGCAAAGGAAATTAAATCTATACCTACAATACCGTTTAAACTCAGTGAATATACACGGATATTGAAACTAACCCGCAAACCCTCACGAGAGGAGTTTACGATGATAGCTAAAGTATCGGGTGCAGGTATTCTGGTAATCGGGTTAATTGGGTTTATAATATATTTCTTCCTGACTGAAATTCCAAAATTGATCTGATTCGACCAAAGATTATTATATTAACCAGACCTTATGGGGGGAAGTGAGCAGTCACATGAATGAGGACGTAATGGAAGATACTGAGATATATGTGGTGAAAACCACGGCCAACCAGGAGCGTTCGGTAGCAGGTCTTATTGCCAAGATGGCAGAGAAAGAGAAACTGGATGTCCGTGCAATTCTTGCACCTGATGAGTTGAAAGGCTATATACTGGTCGAGGCCCCTTCACCTGAACAGGTGGAACAGGTCATACAGACCCTACCCCATGCTCGCAGTCTGATTAAAGGAGCATCCACATTTAACGAAGTGGAACATTTCCTGACACCAAAGACTGCTGTGGTCGGCATCACTCAGGGAAGTATTGTAGAACTTATCACTGGTCCATTTAAGGGAGAGAAGGCCAGGGTCAAGCGAGTGGATGAGACCCACGAAGAAATCACAGTTGAACTGTTCGAGGCAATGGTACCCATACCCATCACGGTACGTGGTGATAATGTGAGGGTGCTAAAACGTGAGGAAGAAGATTAGGATTATGTCCTACATTTAAAATTATAATTAGAGGTATTGAAGATGGGTGAAGTTGTTGAAGCATTAGTCCCTGGCGGAAAAGCCAACCCCGGTCCCCCATTGGGTCCGGCCCTTGGCCCCATGGGCGTAAACATCAAGGAAATCGTGGATAGCATTAATGAGAAAACTGCAGACTTTAACGGAATGCAGGTTCCTGTGAAGATTATCTTTGATGATAAAAAGAATTATACTATCGAGATAGGGACTCCCCCCACGTCTGCTCTGATATTGAAAGAATTGGGTCTGGAGAAAGGGTCAGGAAATGCTGGAACTGAAATAGTGGGTAATCTGACCATTGAACAGGCTGCAAAAGTGGCAAGGATGAAACGTGATGGCTTGTTGGCTACGGATTTTAAATCTGCAGTTAATGAAATAATCGGTTCCTGTGTGCCCATGGGTGTGACTGTGGAAGATATGGACCCCCGGGAAGCACAAAAAGGAGTAAAGAACGGGGATTTCGACGGTAGGCTCGAATAATTTGCGATTTGACCGATAGTTTAAAGTACTTATCGTGCAGTAAAAAGAACTCCCTACACAACCGTAGCAGACCTTAAGGTCAGTTGCACATGTCGCAAATACTACGGAGGTATGTATGACGTTAGATGATACAATACAAGCAGTAAAACAGGCGCTAGAAGCAGCGCCAGAGCGCAAGTTCACTGAAAGCGTTGACATTGCATTTAATCTTAAAAATATTGATATGAGCCAGCCAGCAAACCGTGTGGATGAAGAGATAATTCTTCCAAACGGGCTGGGCAAATCAATAAAGATTGCTGTTTTTGCTAAGGGCGACACTGCCCAGAGAGCAACCAAAGCCGGCGCAGAGATGATATTAGACCCTGAAGAGATTGAAAGTCTTGGGGATAACAAGAACAAAGCACGAGAACTGGCAAATGATATAGATTTCTTTGTTTCAGATGTGGCTTATATGCCAACCATTGCCAAATCTCTCGGACCTGTTCTCGGTCCCAGGGGTAAAATGCCGGAACCACTGACTCCTGATAAGAATATCGAGGATGTTATCAAGAAGGCCAAGAACTCTATCAGGGTACGCAGCAAAGATAGGCTCACGTTCCATCTTCTAGTTGGACGCGGGGACATGGATGCTGAAGAACTTGCCCAAAATGTTCAGTCGGTCATTGACAGAATCGAACACAATCTTGAGAAAGGTAAACAGAATATCAAGTCTGTTTATGTCAAGACCACAATGGGACCTGCAGTGAAGGTGATGTAATATGGACGAGGTACACCATAGTGAACATATACCCAAGTGGAAGAAAGACGAGATAGAGGATATCAAGACCAAGATTAATGAGTATCCTGTTGTCGGACTGATTGGTATCCACGGACTGCCTTCAAAACAGTTCCAGCAGATGCGCTCAAGCCTGAGAGATTTGGTGCACATCAAGGTAAGTAAGAACTCCTTGATACACAGGGCAATGGAAGAGTCTTCTGATGAGATCAAATCCCTGGAAAAGTATATCGATCAGGAAACGGGTCTGATATTTTCCAAAACCAACTCGTTTAAAATATACAAACTCCTCAATTCAAGCAAGAAACCTTCACCAATAAAGGGAGGTATGGTGTCTCCAAAGGATATTGTCGTTGAAAAGGGTCCGACGTCATTCCCACCAGGCCCGATTGTCGGTGACCTGCAAACGGCTGGAATACCTGCCGCCATTGACGGTGGAAAAGTTGTTGTCAGGGAAACAAAGGTCGTTGCAAAAGAAGGAGAAATTGTTTCTCAAAAACTGGCGGCAATGCTTGCCCGTCTTGAGATATTTCCTCTTGAGCTGGGACTGGACCTGAGGGCAACTTTCGAGGATGGTACAGTGTTGGAAGGCTCTGACCTTGCAATTGATGAGTCATTATACACTCAGAACTTCATGTCAGCTGCCAAACAGGCATTTAACCTGTCTCTCAATGCGGCATATCCAACCAGTACTACAATACATGCACTTCTGGCAAAGGCAGTTTCAGAGTCAAGGAACCTGGCTGTCAATGGAGTAATATATAGTCCTGATGTGATGGATATATTGATGTCTAAAGCCCAAAGTGAGATGTTAGCTCTGGCGAGTGTACTGTCTGAAGAAGCACTGGACGATGATGTGAAAGGTCTATTGGGCGCACAAGCCACGGCAAGCCAACCGGAAGCCGAAGAAATAGCAGCCCCTACAGATGAAGAAGCAGAAGAAGAAACTGCTGAAGAAGTAACCGAAGAGGATGCCGCCGGAGGGCTTGGTGCACTGTTCGGATAGAATTTGAATAACTTACAGTCAACAATTGATAAAAGGTGATAAGAAATGGAATATGTTTATGCAGCACTATTACTGCACAATGCAGGTAAAGAAGTCACGGAAGAATCAATCACAGCCGTACTTGAGTCTGCAGGTGTGGAAGTGAACGTAGCAAGGGTAAAAGCCCTGACAGCATCGTTGGAAGATATCGACATTACAGAAGCTATCGAGAAAGCCGCATTCGCAGCACCAGCTGCTACAACAGCAGCACCAGCTGCTTCAGACGAAGCCCCGGCAGCAGTCGAAGAGGCACCAGCCGAGGAAGTTAAAGAAGAGGCAGAAGAGAGCGGAATGGAAGGACTTGGTGCACTGTTCGGTTAAACAGTGCCATAATTCTTCAAACTTTGCAGGCTGGACTGATAGTTCCAGCCTAACTAGTTATTTCAGTTATTTTTTTTAGTTATTTTTTCAGCTATTCTAATTGTTAAAAAGATAGTTTCTACTTTAGTTATTTTTCAAGCTCTACCGTACAACCCGTCATTTCAAGTAGATGGGCTTCGCCTTCATGAGAACCTCTTGCAATGAGCACGTCATCGCCCATTATTCGGGTCCTTGCACTGGGTCGGTATATCCATCGGCTGCCTCGTTTAACTGCCATGATATACATGCCGGTCTCAGTAGAAAGTTCGATTTCACCCAGGGTCTTGTTAACAATGGGTGAACAGTCATTTACATTGATCATTGATATCACTTCATCCGATTCCCGGACTGCCATCATAAAGATAGGATGCAGCTCTATCTCACGAAGTACTATATCTGCAATCTCGTAAGCGGCGTCAGATATATATTCAGAAGCGTTTGCAAGATGTAACAGACCCCTTAATTGGTCAACATCATCCATATGCCTGGCACTCTCAAGCACCCAATGCTGGAGGTCGTGCTTCATCTGGTCCATTTCTTCTTCCAATATCCTGACCTCATCTGCGATTTCCTTGTTATAGAACAGTACTGCAGAATATGCCAGACCAACAGAGAGTTCTGATTTGTTCTTCATCTCTATTACAATATCTACAGCTTTCTCAAGATCGTCAATGGTGCCAGTGGATTTGAATTCACGCTTTACAAATGGCTTTCCTGTGACCAATTCCGTAAAAAGGGGGAGTCCTTCATCATGACCTCGTGCGAATAGAATATCCCCTGCCAAAACAGATGTATCCCATTCAGGGTCGTATATCCATGACGAACCCTGTCGTATAGCTATGACACCCATACCGGTTTCGGTTTCAAGTTTTAGTTCACCAAGTGTCTTCCCGATAATGGGGCTATCTGGTTCAATTGTTACCCGTGTCACTGTTTCTTCGGCTTCACGGATAACTGCCTTGAGTTCTGGCGGGATTCCCATCTTAAGCCACACGATATTGGCAATATCCCCTGCAGCATTGGCAATATTTTCTGCTGCAGATGCGGCTTTCAGGACGCCTGATAACTGGTGGGCATCGTCGGTGCTGCGGGCAGCCTGCATGGCAGTTATCTGCATGTGATACTGAAGGGTATCAACTTTTTCTTCCAGACGGAGTACTTCTTCTGCTATATCGTCATCGTCATAGATAACCGCAGAATATGCCAGATCAAGCATTAGTTCAGAAGTATCTTTCATCCCCACAAGGATCTCTTTCACGTTTAGTGAACAATGTTCAATCTTTTGTGGCATAATAATTCTACCTAAATAGCAGTTTATTTATGTTAACGGTACATAAAACCACCGATGAGGGATTGATATGACAGATTTTGAAGAAGATACATTCACGGATATGTCATTCTGGATATCCCTGCAATATCAAATCACCTTCTCTACCCTTAAAGAAGGGTTCGCAGGTCTTTTATTAATGAGCTTCATGAGTCTGGCAGCCGGAATTGTACTTGGTATGATGACTGGTGTGCTTGAAACCATGCCAGGATTAATACTACTGATCACTCCTGCCATAGGTATGAGAGGTAACATCTTCGGGGCCATGGGCTCCCGGTTAGGTACGGCCCTACATACCGGTATGTTCTCCACTTCATTAAAATCTGACAGCATACTTATCCAGAACGTATTTGCATCTATGGTCAACACTTTGTTTGTTTCCTTTGCATTGGGTGTGATGGCAAGGATGCTGGCATTAATACTGAATATAAACAGTATCGGGCTGGTTGAATTTGTATTAATATCAATGATTGGAGGGCTTATCTCAAGTGTTTTCGTCCTGTTAATTACCGTGGGCGTTGCAGTTACCGGACATAACCGGGGATGGGATATAGACAATATGAGTGCACCCATTATCACGGCTGCCGGTGATATGGTCACTCTGCCCGCCCTCTTCTTTGCAGTGATATTGATAGGTGGGGATGGGGCGAGATTTCATAATATCGTGTTCATCCTGTTCGGTGTACTGGTACTGGCAATTATCTGGCTTACCCTTCGCTCGAGGCTGAATATTATGAAACGGATTGTGTATGAGAGCATCCCCATGTTGCTTATTGCAGGTTTTATGAGCACCATCGCAGGACTGGTAATTAACTCGAAAATGGATGGTTTCCTGTTATTACCTGCCCTGCTTGTTATGGTGCCACTGTTCCTGGAAGATAACAATGCACTTGGAGGCATTCTCACATCCAGGCTGTCCTCAATGCTTCACACAGGTATGTTCAAACCAAATTTATTACCAGGAAAACAGATACTACCCAATTTTCTGCTGATATACCTGTATTCGCTGGTGGTGTTCCCACTTGTTGGTATATCGGCTTTCGCTGCAAGTATGTTAATTGGGATTGCTACATCGAACGTATGGACTCTTGTATTTATCAGTACGGCTGCAGGATTGATTGCTGTTACTATTGTGAATCTTGTGGGTTATTATGTGGCTGTTGCAGCTTACAAGCTCAGGCTGGATCCTGATAACCACAGCATACCCATGATGTCCAGCATTGTTGATGCTTTTGGTGCTGTGTGCCTGGTGGCTGTTCTTATGATGATGAATATGGTGTAATATCAGCCCCGCCCGCGCCACCCCCCGATGAATTCGGGGGCAATCCATTACATTTTATACAATCCCAAACCCTTACGCTTGTCATCGATCACCTTTATTATTATTCCTGCTGCCTTAATCGGATCAGTCTCAACCGCAAACTTGCCACCGACAATATCCTCTGCACCTGATGTCAGAAGCTCCACAACATTTGAACTTCCCATAATCGCCGGAGGAAGTCCAAGAAGCGTGAATATTCCTGATGCAACAGCATAAGTCCCTATACTGACAGCCTTCTCGCTCATCCATTCGGGCGCTGCCGCTGCAACTGGAAGGTCTGATATGTCAACGCCAAGTTCGTTTGCAATAGAGGCTACAACGACGAGTATCCTGCTTATATCAACACAGGAGCCCATGTGAAGAACTGGTGGTATCCCAAGCGATTT
>JAGLRT010000008.1 GCA_023136155.1 Methanosarcinales archaeon | reverse complement strand
GCCCTGAATGCTGTCCAGAGCATCATTAACGGCCAGACCAGGATGAAAGTAAGGGATTTCAGGATAGAGGCCATATCAGGCGGTTCGGATGCCCTGGCCGAGGTTATCATTGGTGTGGAGGACGATAAAGGTCGTATCATGACCGCCCGTGCCGCCAATGAAGATATTGTCATGGCTTCGGTAGAGGCTCTTGTGTCGGCCATGAACCACATTCTTATGCTGGACCAGGCATAGGGGAATCTATGCCCGGACCTGCCGCATACATTTTTGATCTGGACGGTGTGGTATATCACGGAAATTCTGTCATCCCTGATGCCGCAGAAACCATTGAAAGACTGAGGGCGGCAGGCATCCGTGTGGTTTTCCTTACCAACAATGCCACACGTACCAGAGAAGCCATTGCCGCCAAACTGGAAGGTATGGGTATCAGGTGCAGTGCAGGAGATGTGATATCCTCGGCCTATGCCACGCCGCTTTACATCAAGCAGCAGTACGGTACCAGCTCTATCTTTCCTATCGGTGAGCAGGGTCTTGTGACTGAACTGGAATGTGCAGGCCACACTATTGCCAGGCAGGATGTAGATTTTGTGGTTGTGGGACTTGACCGGCAGTTCACTTATGATAAACTGGCAACGGGCCTGGATAATATAAGAAACGGGGCACGGTTCATTGCTACCAATACCGATGCCATGCTGCCCACAGAAAATAATTTCCTGCCCGGGGCCGGGAGCATGGTAGCTGCCCTGGCTGCAGCATCAGGAGTGGAACCGGAAGTGGTTGGCAAGCCTAACAAGCCCATAATGGATGTGCTGCTTCAGGAATATGGGCTGAAGGTCTGGGAATGTACTATGGTAGGAGACAGGCTGGAAACCGATATCCTGGCAGGAATAAATGCGGGGATGCATACGGTGCTGGTACTGACCGGAGCTTCACGAATTGAAGATATTGAGGCTTTGGAGATAAGACCTGAGACTATACTTGACAGTATCGCTGATATTGAGTAGTATGATTAACGGCTCATCCGTTCTTTGTAATACTCTTCTTTTGGAATCATTTCGTGTTCGCACCACGTGAGCGGGTCATTGCCTGGGAACAATACTTCCATCTCAGTGCCGCATATAACAAATAGGTATATCTCTCCTATTTCAGTCAAACGGAATCTCCCCCTTTATATGATCTTAATCGTTACATTCTGCAGCTCTGCTACGGTTGGGACAAGCCATTATCAATGCAACATCAGAAGCCTGATACATAAGAGTGCCCCACAGTTCTTATGTGGGGAGCTTCATCCAAAAGTATAAAATGAACGTCAATAATATACTATTGTGATAATATTTCCATAATAATTTCGGTGATTACATGAATTCTGTAGAAAAAGTCACACGTGCAGCCTTTGAGTCAGACGAGTTATTCCAGGAAACCCTGTCCAGGGTTATCAAGGATGACCTTGATATGACGGCAGCTGAGTTCAGTGAAATATCAGGTATACCTTCAAGTACACTGTACAAAATACTCTCAGGTCACCGTGATCCCAATATGAAAACAGTTAGGCAGATAGTCAAAACCATAAGAGATATTGGAGGTACCGAACATGGCAACTTTATAGCAGTGATTGCAGCCAGGCCAGTGCTCGACAATATCATAGAAAAGAAGATGAAAATAGAAGGCCAATTAATAACTATCCGAGAATATTCAGCTACATCAATGGAAGAAGCCATTGTAGCTGCTATAAGAGCTGAGCGTGACGGAGCAACTTCACTGGTTTGTGCTCCCATCGTCAGCCCTACTGTGGAAAAAGTGCTTACAATTCCTGTAGCTACAATTATGCCGCGGGACAGCCTGTTAACAGCTATCAAGCTGGCCGCTAAAAAAATGAAATAGTTACTATAAGTTTTTTATCCATCCCCATCGGTTAAAGGGATTGATTGGCTAAACCGGCATCGTTTTCCAAAAAGCGATACGTATCAATACATCTCTAATTTGGTATCCACTTCAAATCTAACAGTAATTTAAAAACATTATTCTTTTTATAGACTAAATATTGATAAAATTTGATAAGTACGGAGCATAAATAAAACTATTGAAGAACTTGAAATCTAAGTAGAATATTAGTCGAGTT
>JAGLRT010000079.1 GCA_023136155.1 Methanosarcinales archaeon | reverse complement strand
GTTTATCTTTCAAAGTCAGGTAACAATTAGATCATTCATTGAAACACTAATTGTCCGATATTTCATTATGTTGTTATTTATACAAGTTTACACTTAAGATCTTATAATCATGGATATGTCTATTCATGGATAAGTCTATTATTGTGAAAAGGGGAAGCAATTAAAAGCATCCCAATTATGATTGTCCTCAAATATCATTCGAACTTAAAGAGGACGAACAGCTTTTATGTCTTGATGAGGCAGTAACTCTTGCAAGTATAGTTAAACATACATGACATTGCCTCATGTTTGAAGGTTTGCCTTTCTCTATTGACAATTTATTTTCACGAAATAAGATAGCTACATTAAAAGGGTTGAATGCAGGTGTAATAAGTCAAAAATATAATTCTCCATTCTTGTTATGAGCCTGCTTACAACAATATTCGCACCAACTTTTATAACAAAGATATATGAAAAACGAGTGCATTCAGATGCCTAAACGAATTCTGCATCGTCGTCGAGTGGTTCTTCCTCTACATGCCCATCATAGGCATTTATGTTGACAGTGTTACTTTTGCCATGTATCTCCCAGACCGGGATGTATATAAGCTGGATGGGCAAGTTGATTTCATTCTTGCTTGGTGATATCGTCTTGCTCTCATATACAATGGTATCACCTTTCACTTCATTTTTTTTCATGCTCTTAGTATGTTTGCCTATAATGGCATCCAGTGCCGTATCATGGGCATCATTATCGATAATGACCGGTTCTTTGATATGGTAGTTCTCAGTTGGAATATCTGTGTATTCAAGGATTCCTGGAATCCGGTAGAATTTATTCTCACCGGTAATAGCGTTCACCATTCCTTCTCCCTGTCCATTCAGGTCAATAATCTCTGATGCTAATTTCCTTTTTGTTTCAAAGTCATAACTGTAACTGTAATATGGTATGAATTTCAGTAAAAAATCCTGTACCTCTCCTACTTTTGCCTGACCTATCTTGATTGCACTGGTTTTTGCCATGTTGATTGGGAATGATGGAAGTGGGATACGAATTAATTTTTCATCCAGTTCTTGATGATTCGGTCCGGATGGTTCTGGAGTGTCCCTTATACGAGTCACATCCAAGTTGATGTCCCTGACCGAATCTTTATCCCTTGTAGGCGAGTTGAACTCTGGCCATTTGAATGAGGAACCAGGGGTTGTCTCTGGTTCATTTTCTGGAGAAGAAGAATCACTGAACAATCCAAACATACTTCCTTCCTGTTGGTCTTGGACAGTAGGAATTTCAAAAATGTTTTCATGAGTATCAGCATTCGATTTTTCCAATATCAGTTCCATTTGTTCACCTGAAGCGTTGGCCAGTATTGCCTTGCCTATCTGCTGTTCCAGCATAGACTGGTCCCAAAGTATTAGTCCCAGGTTTGCAGTAAAGTCTGCAAGTTCGCTGTTCGCGATGTTTAACAGGATGTAGAGCCCCTTACCTTCTGTATTTTTCATGGAATCGGCAAACCTTCGTATAGAGTTGTAGTCAACTTCCCTGTCCAGTTTGACATAAACGCTATCGGACGTTCCTTTGCTTGCCACTATATCCGAAATGTAGGATGAATCCACATCATATTCACATGCCTGGAATATATCCGTGAGTATGTTGAGTACGGGTTGTTTGGTCATTTGAATCATTATACATGTTGTATTGGTGTTAAAAAATGTTTCGGGTTTGCTTTTTAAGATAATCTCAAACAACCGGAATAAAATGAACACACCTTGCCTTACTATCCAGGTGTGTACATTCCAACCTTTTCGTATTATTGCAGTTCCTTTATCCGCATGGTCATCCTTGGGTGACTTGAATACAGTTCACTGATAAAACCAGCAATAGAAGGCACGTCTTTTTCCTGCTGCAGAAATGATTCGATATTTGTTTGATCTGCCAGTGCGTCGCTTCCACATGCCAATGCTACAAGAGCACGTTTTGATGCTTCCATATCCTGTGTGAAAGCTGCACCTATACGATCTGCTGTGAGTTCACAAGCACGGCTATATGCATTACCCAAGAACGGAATAAACATGGCTGGGAATAATAGAATATTTTTAAGTGGACTTATATGTCCTGCTGCGTGGTGGGCCAATTCATGACCAATTATCATTTTCAGTTCATCCATACCTATACCTTGTTTCTTTAAGATCATTAGATCTATTAGTTCAGAATAAAGTAAAACATATTTTTTAGACAATAATCTAATTGCAATTGCATTGGTCGTACCACTGCTATTAACGATGAAAACATCAGGGATTGCAGAAATGTTCAAACATTTTGAACATTCTTTAACGATATTATAAATTTCAGGATATTGATTTTCACTAACCTTTACACTATTTCCAAATAATTGTGCCTTAAAGAATTGTCCGGTTATCCATAAAGAAATTGCTACAGGTATTGCCCAAAATATAATCGTACCAAGTGTAGCAACCAGTAGAATTAGCCATATAAGTACGCCAACAACAGCTGCTGCACCCAAATAAACCTGTTCTTTTGGGTGTCTCAATGTATTTACATTTATCATTATATCACCTCATTATTGAAATTTCATTATATGTTTGCATATAGCTTTACAACTATTAAACATTTTCAATGTGAATGTGAATAAGTATATCTATTATACACCGATTTTCGTCAAGTGTTTGTGTCCCATAATTGAACCAGGACCAGGATATCCAAAGCGAAGATTTTTGTTGCCTAAACATGATATGGGATGTGATTTGTGAAAAACCTCATTTGATTTGAAATATGTATGGATAATGGAGTTTAGTAATATCCAATATTTATTGTTAAATCTTCACAATCAACGTATGTAGGAGGGTTTAAGGTCTATTTTGTGCTTATTTCTATGCCATAATTGACTTGTACGTTAACTTGTAGTTGGATTTCAAAATTTTTATGTACCATAGACAGAACATATTCTAGAGCTATATTTTCTGAAAAACGTTACTGTCCTATATGTTTTGATGCTAAAATGGTAGTTTCCTTGTGGAATATAAACGGCTGGCGAAAATCGGTGTTATATAAATTTTAATCATTGAAAGGCTGGCACTTTTGCTTTATCGTATGCAGTGGGGCTTAGGCGGCGGCAGTACTCACAGGCTGTAAATCTATGTCGCCATTTTAGCATCTGTGTCAATAAAGTTAAACATCCACATGCCAATATCCGCATCGGTCACGTCATCGAACTCATCCTCAACAAGTGCAACAAAGTCCAAATCGCCGCCAATCTTTCTCCTCTCCCCTCTAATTTCCTTAATTGCCTCAACTGTATCTCTCTTGAGTTTAACAGCATTAGTCGGCAGATTATTCTGTTTTTTCCCACTAAATTCCCGACTCACCCGCAACACACAACGAATTTCTTCAAACCACCTCCAAATATGTCCAACCATAGTGAAATAAGATTTCACATCCTCGTCATCCACAAGTCTTTTCAAATACGCATCAAACTTCAATATAATATGCTAATACTTTTTGGGGTAAGCATGTGCATTAGTGGAAAACGTTAAATATGTTTAATTGATGATTTTACAATATAATGCCGAATAATGGGGTATTGAAATGATTAAATCGCATAAAATATTTTTTATAATAGTTACATTGGGAATGGTAATGGTACTGCTATCAGGTTGTACAGCTCCTCCAGACGAAGTCGAAGAAACTACAGACTTCGGTGAACTAAGGTTCGGCTATCAACCCAGCACCCATCAAATTGCATACATGACCGTAGATGCCAAAGGCTGGTGGCTAGAAGACCTGGAACCCTATGGCGTAACATCCACCAAGGATTTCCAGTTTCCTACAGGCACCCCTGAAATGAATGCCATGCTTGCAGGCGAGATAGATGTAGCCTATGTTGGGGCCACCCCGCCCCTGTCTGCCATCGACCAGGGTCTTAATGCAAAGATAGTTGCCGGGGCACAGGTCCAGGGTTCAGACCTTGTACTTGCCACCGACCTGCCTTATGAGTCTCCACAGGACCTTATAGGTCTAACGATTGCAACATTCAATCCGGGAACCATTCAAGATACTGTCCTTAGAAAATGGCTAATGGATAATGGTATCGATCCCAACAAAGACCTTACGATAACCCCTGGAACAGGAGGCATTGCTATGTCATCCCTAGCCTCAGGTAATGTAGATGGTGTATTTTTACCCCATCCAAGTCCTACTGTCATTGAATCTGAAGGGTATGGGAGGATTGTTGTTCACTCAGGCGAAATGTGGGAAAACCATGCATGCTGTGTGGTACTGGTTAGCCAGGACTTGATTGATAACCACCCGGACATAGTTGAACAGATTGTAAGGACTCATATCAAAGCTACCCAGTATATTAGAGATAATCCCGATGAAGCTGCCCAAATATTTTCAAACAAAATTACTACAGTGCCTTACAATGTATCAAGCCAATCCATACAGGACTGGGACGGAGAGTGGGTTAGTGATCCAAACATTGAACTGGCTACCACACTGGAATATGCTAAAGTGCAGTATGACTTGGGATATACAGACAAACTGCTGACCCAGGATGACCTGTTCGATCTGAGTTTCTACAATAAAATAATGGCTGAGATGGTTGAAGAGTAAAACTCTTCATCCATTAACTCTTTTTACCTGATATGGATATAGGCCAGGGTCTCAGAAAACGAACTATTGAATTAACATCTATAGCAACGGCTATAGTCATCTGGGAGATTGCTGCAAGGATTATTGACATAAAATATATCCTGCCCAGTTTCACCAGCGTTGCATCAGCTTTCATTGGACTTGTTCAGGAGGGTGAACTCTACCGCGATATCCTGACAAGTCTCAATTACTTTGTAATAGGTATCGGACTGGCCATACTGGTAGGCATACCAATAGGCACTTTGATGGGATGGTTCAAAAGCATTGACAGGGCAGTGGACCCCATCATCGAGATGATAAGACCCATCCCGCCCCTGGCCTGGATAACTTTTGCCATTTTATGGTTCGGACTCAACAAATACGCGGCAGGTTTCGTGATTTTCATAGGGGCAGTATTCCCTATAATTATTAATACTTACACTGGATTCAAGAATACACCCCGGGTGCTGGTGGAATCAGGAAATGTATTGGGGTGCGTCAGGAATATAGATATTATCTACAGGATTGCACTGCCCTCAGCCCTTCCTTCAATTGCCACTGGTATCAGGGTAGGTATGGGCGTGGGCTGGATGTGCGTAGTTGCAGCTGAACTTTTCGGAGTCAGTACATACGGTCTCGGCTGGAAGATATGGCACTGGAACGATTTGCACCATATGGACATGGTACTCACATATATGTTTGTTCTCGGTATGATTGCACTGATGATAGACAGGCTTTTCAGGCATCTGGTACAGGAATGGTGGCTTAAATGGCAATCTGGTGTGGTTGTCTGACCGGGTGATACAATGCTTTCAATAAAAAACATCAATAAGACATATCACTCTGAAGAGGGGGATGAAGTCCTGGCACTTTCAGATATTAACCTGGAGATGAAAGATAAGGAATTCGTTTGCTTTATCGGGCCGTCTGGATGCGGGAAGACCACACTGCTCAGGATTATAGCGGGACTTGAAAAACCAGACTCTGGCGCGATTACCATACACGGCGAACACATTAAAGGACCCGGGCTTGATAGGGGTATGGTGTTCCAGGAATATTCATTGTTCCCGTGGCGAACGGTGCTTAATAACATCACTTTCAGCCTGGAAATGAAAAAAGTCCCAAAAGTTCAGCGTGAAGATATTGCCAGGCGGCACCTGGAACTGGTAGGGCTGTCAAAATTCGCTGACAGTTATCCTCATGAACTGAGTGGAGGAATGAAACAGCGCGTGGCCATAGCCAGGGCGGTGGTCAATGATCCAAAAGTTTTGTTAATGGACGAACCCTTTGGTGCCGTGGATGCACAGACCCGGAATAGACTACAGCAGGAACTACTGAATATTTGGGAACGGGACAAAAAAACATTATTATTCATTACCCATAGTGTAGATGAGGCAGTATATCTGGCAGACAGGGTGGTAGTTTTCACTTCGCGCCCGGGCAGGATTAAGGAGATATTTAAAATCGACTTGCCAAGGCCACGTGATAGAACCAGTATAGATGCAAATAGGTACCGTGAAAGCTTATTATCGTCACTTGGTGCTGAGATTAAAAATGTAAATGACTAATATAATCTTGGGTGAATAATTATCTAACTGTTATTTGAAAAATGGTGAAATTATGGAATTATCGGTTCAGCTAATAAATATCAAAGTCGGCAAACACAAAGTTGTATTGAATAACCTTGACGCAAAAGAACTGGGTGTGATGGCAGGTGACCGGATCAAATTGAAAGATCACGGTTACATTACTGCTATTGTAGATACCACTGACGATATAATTCCCCAGGGTACTATCGGGATATATCACGAGATAATGGAACACATCAATAACGCCTTTACACTTGAGATTACACCAGCCACAAAACCCGCATCTGTGAGTACCATCAAACACATCATGGACGG
>JAGLRT010000078.1 GCA_023136155.1 Methanosarcinales archaeon | reverse complement strand
ATGAACTGCCTGGCCGCAGAGCAGACTGAATGGCTGACCAGGGCAATGATAGATACGGGAGAGAAACTTGAGTTCGATACCCACCCCATCATGGACAAACACAGTATTGGCGGTGTCCCGGGTAACAAAATATCACTGCTCATTGTACCTATTGTTGCATCGGCGGGACTGCTGATACCAAAGACCAGCAGCCGGGCCATAACAGGGGCAGGTGGCACGGCAGACCTGATGGAGATACTGGCACCCGTTGCATTCAATGCTGACGAGATAAAATCAATGACTGAAAAAGTAGGCGGCGTTATTGTCTGGGGTGGTGCCACTAATATTGCGCCTGCTGATGATAAACTTATTAGAGTAGAATACCCGCTGTCGTTGGACCCGAGTTGCCAGCTGTTGGCAAGTATTATGGCAAAAAAAGGCGCTGTGGGCGCGGACTGCGTGGTCATAGACATCCCGACCGGTTCAGGTACTAAGATACCTGACGTGAAACAGGGTCGGGCAATGGCCCGCGGCCTCATTGACTTGGGAGCAAGGTTGGGCATTCAGGTGGAGTGTGCCATGACCTATGGTGCCTCCCCTATAGGCAGGACCGTAGGCGGTGGGCTGGAAGTGGTAGAGGCTCTAAAGGTACTTGAATCCATGGAAGGTCCCAACAGCCTTATACAGAAGAGTGTTGGTCTGGCCGGACTGATGCTTGAAATGGGTGGAGCTGCGAGCAGTGGCAATGGCAGGAATATGGCTTATGAGATATTAAAATCAGGAAAGGCCATGGAAAAAATGCGAGAGATAATCGAGATACAAGGTGGCAATCCTGGCATAACTTCAAGCGATATATGTATAGGCGACAAGACCGCCCAGATATTTGCACCGTCTGATGGGTACATAGTTGAGTTCCATAACAAACGCATTGTAGAGATTGCAAGACTGGCAGGGGCGCCTAATGATAAAGGAGCTGGTGTATTGATACATAAGAAAATGGGCGAGACTGTAAAGAAAGGTGAACCTATACTGGCTATATATTCTGAAAAGGAATGGAAATTAACCAACGCCATTAACAATGCTAAAAATGATTATCCCATAATAGTGGAAGGGATGTTGTTGGAAACCGTACGTGGACAAAGGGAATTGTAGATCAGGCTTCCAGGTATTCTTCCTTTTTCCTTGAATGCTGTTCGACCAGGTCTGTTTCCAGTTTGAATGAGTAAAAGAAGACCATTGAGCCATCTGGTACATCATTCCAGAGATTGGCATCCACACAACCCTCTCCAAACTCTTCTACAAGACCTTCATAGGTGGCTGCCTCAATTTTATCGATGTTTATTGCAAAATCTTCCAGTTGCTTGGTTTGGTTGTTCTTTACCCGGTAAACGCCTTTGTTGTAGAATTTAGAAGAAACGAAGGTACAGGTGCTGTTTTCCAGCACTTCGTCAATCCTGAAAGGGTCCAGATCTATATTATTCCCCACTCTTGAAATATCAAGCTTTTCTTGCACGTTGTCACCACCAAAAAGGTTAAACCTACTACTGCATATGTAATATAGTCTATTTAAATCATGTGTTTATGAGAACAAATAAGTTTAATATCCTTACCATATATACTATCTAATAGAAGTGATAGCTAGATTCGGGGTGAAATTTTATGAGTGAAAGAAAATATTTGATTGAATCCAGGCGCTACGAGGGTGAAGACAATAAAATTACATTTGACAGCTGGATTACTTCAGCCAATGTCGTTGAAGTAAAACACGAGGAACAGTACATTGTGTTCTTCCCACTGGAAGGAGAATGTGCAGGTAAGAAACACTATATACCATTCTCAAATATACATATCGTACGCGAATTATAGTTGTTGAAATATGCTGTACCAATGAAGCTCTACACAGCATAGCTGTGGAGTATAACGATTTAGATAAAAACTGCAAATTAGAAGGTTCCTGAAAAATTCACTCAGGTACCTCTAATTTTACGGACTCGTTGGGTCTGGTATACCAGGGCAGTGCAGCCAGTGCACCTATAACGCCATTACCATCCAGCCATACTTGTACCTTATTTGACCTGGCCGTTTCCAGGGCATATTTTTTTGTGAGTATTTTTGTCCTGCATTCTCTACTGTAATCTTCCAGATGCAAAGCATCGAAATCGTCCAGTACCAC
>JAGLRT010000077.1 GCA_023136155.1 Methanosarcinales archaeon | reverse complement strand
TACCTGTTTCAGTGGAAACACTGTATTGTTCAAGAGCCGATTTGATGTCTTTGAGCAGGGCCTTTTTAGAATTAACGCTGAGGCAGGCGAATTCCAGTACGGTTGATACACAGTTTTGGGTCTTTGCCGGGGCTGGGAAGAGTTGCACCAGGGCATGTGACAGGTATTTTGCCTCATCACGGTCCATTGCTGATGCAATGTTATGGGCCATGGACCAGGTCGCACCTTCTTCTTTGTTGTCGGTATCGTCAATACCCACCAGCACCCGCTCGTACCTGGGCACTATGATGGTACCCTTTGCAGCCCTTCCACCACCCGACTCGGATATTTCTGAGCGCAACACGCCCTTGCTCTTGGCGCGGCACACAGTGGCACCTACACCCCCGCCGCCCAGGCCTGCGTAGGTTATCGCTACTTCATCGCCTGATACTTCCACCGATTCTATGCCGGCGGCGGCTATCGAGGCTTCAAGTTTGAGTGGTTCGGTCCCGGTCCTGGTACGGTAGCGTATCATATTGCTCACTGATATTACATTCTCGATCAAAGGACTGCTGGCATAGTGATGCATTGTCCAGGCCGAACCGCCGTAGCAGTTTGATTGCTCTATGATATCGACGTATCGGTTCTCGCGGTCGCATACTGCATATATTCCAGCGTAGGTCACAGTATAAGGGTCATTGATGTTCATTTACGATGCTCCGTATGGGTTAGGTTGAAATGTATGTTAGTATTTAAAAAATTATGTATCTTGACTTTGTCAGATTAATATTCGTCCCATAAGTATTCATCAAATCTTCAAATACTTTTAAAATATTCATATTTTCACATCATAGATTCCTTTGTGAGGAGATATTGCATGAATTTATCTGATTTATGCACTGAAGATTTAGATGGATCTACCAATAATTCGAATAAATTTTAAAAAAATGCATTGAGTTTTGTAACAAATACACGTAGTATCGAACAACAAGCACTTAAATATGTTCAAGGAATATTTCTTTAGAAAGGTGTCAATAGCTCCTGAAATAATTCTCTCTATCTGGTATTGTTCCTTTGCCCTTTTGATTGCCGCTTCAAGATCGAACAGTTATTTTTCTTCATCCCCCTCGGTATCATGGATCAACAGGGGAATAATCATTGCAATGGCCGGATGTTCTACTTTTGAGATGTAAGGTGTGTGGAACATATAGCTGTAAAGATTCCTGGAAAATATCTAGATCAAGCAAGATACATGATAGCCGCATTCTTTTGCCAGATATAGGGCAAAGGTGCTGTCTTTTCAACCTGGAAACAAAGCGCCGAGTTTCATTATTTTACCATGGGATATAGGATTATTTAATTATTTACAGGTTTTGAGTTTGCTATGTCGGGCTGAGCCGAGAATTTTCAGCAGTATCTGGTCAGACATCTTCTACAAAGATCATCTTCACGACTTTTGTGAGAGGCCGACCCATGTGTTTATCTTTTTCACCTGCTGGTATGAATACTCCATCACCTGCATTGAACACAACTTCGTTCCCGCCAAAGTTCACTTCCAACCGGCCTTCCAGAATATAGCCGACATGTCCTTTGGTACACCAGTCAGTTTCGGTGAACTCATCAGTAAACTCCAATAAACGTAATCGTGTGCCTTTGTGCTTATAAACTTTAAATCTAACACCTACTGCCGGCATTTCCCATGGGATCAATGAAAAATCAATTTTACATTGTTCCATAGTTACTATTCAGCCATACATAAATGTTATCGGTAGACTGAATAGTTCACAAATAGATAATTGTACAGAATTGTCAAACTTCATTGAAATCGATAGATATAGACTCAGTATTAAAAACTGATAAATGTATCAGCATCGATACAAATAATTCGATTTTCGCCATCAGCATCCAGTCTTAAGGATGGCTGAATAGTTACGTTCCATATTCAGTTCCTCTCAAATGCTCAATTGTGAGTCAACGACCCTGGACAGAAGGCATCAGAGAGGATGCTCGGATTTTGTCATTTCTTCTAATTCAGGGATTTTTTTTAATTTTCATATGTAAAAAACAAGTGGAACATTTCAAAATATTGGATATGAAATAATTTTCAATCAGAAAAACGTCTATTTTATTTCCTCTACTTCGTGCTCATCCTCACTTGCTATTTTTTCCTGCTTCGCTCAATCTTAATATTTTAAGCCCTCTTTCAGTTAACTTCAAATCAAACTTCTGCCTATCAAAATTTCTACAATCTAAAAATCCTTTCTTAAATAAGAAACCTAATATTAGCAAAGCTTTGTTACGTTCGATTTCCATTATATCAGGCGTATCTAAATCAATTTCTTTACTAGAACTTAGTTTTTGCATTATTTCTTTCAGATTTTCATCAGCCTTTGTGATTATGAGAGAACCAGTAAAAGGATGGAATATTTCAGCTTGTTTCTCAATTTCATCATTTATTATTTTAACATCTTCAAGTCGGATTATTGGATAATTTGTTTCACATTTTAGCAAGGTTATAGCATCTGTAAAAAACTGCTTAGATTCTCCTGTTTTATCTAAAACAGGCTCAATATCTGAAAAATCCCAACTTATAGTAGATTTTAAATTGTTGACCTCACCGATTTTCTTTAAACAGTTATATGCGTTATTTACTTTATTCAATAATATTAATGAAATTGATGAAAATAAAGGCACTAAATGTCGCCGTTTATCTGATTCTTCTTCCGCGTCGTCAATTATTAGCTTGCTTAATAAGTCGAAGGCTTCATTATAAGCTCCTAAAATTAAGTAAATTTCTGCTAAAGATAACTTGTCTTCAATTTTACAATTACCAGATTCAAAATTGTGTTCGAAAAACAATTTAGCATTAGAAAAATCTTTTAGTTTAACAAAAGATATTCCGATTTTCGAGTGAAATTCTTCTACTTCAGATTGTTGCTTTAATGAATTATATATCTTAGTTGCTATTTGATAGTGGTCAATTGCTGATTTAAAATCCTTTTCCTTAAAATAAATATCTCCCAATTGTCCTTGAACTTTCGCATTCCCTCTCACATGTCCAATTATCTCATATGTTTCTAATGCTTCTTTTAAGCAATTAATAATTAAATCAATCCTTACAGGCTTTTTTGGATCTGAAAAAAGTATCTTTGCCATTTTTCTTTTTGCATCTGCAATTTCGAAAAAGTTATTCCTTTCCTTTTCTAACTCTAATGTTCTTTTTATAAATTCGTGAGATTTCTTATAATCCTCCATCTCTGCATAAGCTGCTGAAATATTATTACAAATATTTGCAATATTTCCCACGTGATTTCCATCCTCAAATATTTTCAAACATTTCTTGTAATTGTTTAATCTTTCATTTTTATCTTCAAATAGTATACTGGAATTCCCCATTGCAACTGCTTTCCAATATTCATCTTTTTGTTTGTCTGCTATTTTCAAACATTTTTCATTGTACACCTTTGCATTTTCAATTTCATTTTTATGGAGACAAATGCCACTAAGTTGAGTATATGATTCAAAAATCAAGTTAATATCTCTAACTTTTTTAGAATATTGTAAACTTTTCGTGACGTGACGTAAAGCTAAATCATAATCACCTTTTGTAGAATATAATTTTCCAATTTCAAAATTTGCTCTGGCAATTAATTGTCTACCTTGAAATTGTGTTTTTCGTTGGAATGATTTTATGGCATTTTGAAGCTGATTCTCTATTTTTTGCCAAAATCCTTTTGAAATAAAATTTTGGGCATTATCTATTACAATTTCAGCAGATTTTTCTCTCATTCCTGCTTCTTCGAAGTGATATACAGCTTCTAAAATACGTTCAGGGTCATCATCTTGAGATAAATAATATTCTGCAGCACGTACATAATAACTTCTCAAGGTTTTTCTTTTACCAACATCGCTTAAACAATAATCACGTATTATATCATGCACACTAAATGTATTTATTCCAATTTCATTTACTAGAAATTTATGTATTAAATCATCAAGAATTTGATTTAGATCTTTGAACTTATTTACACTATCAAAAGCATCAGCAGTTTCAGGGATTCTAAAAACTGCTATTGTCTGAATTAAAAGTTTTTCATCGGAGGTTAACGAATTGTATACTTCTTTTTCTAGATACTCATGAGCATCCTTAAGAGCCGTAGGAAGATTTTGCAATAATTTTTCTGCAGTGCTTCTTTCTGCTAATATAGAAAAAAGATTCAAATATTGCGGATGGCCATGAAGTATGTTATGTATTTTTTCCAATATCTCATCTGTTGCTTCGATACCTCGTGCCTCAAGCATCATTTTTGTATGCACAAAATCCCAGGCATCGATTTTAATCTTAACTACTCTATTTTCCCTTTCATCAACAACATTGTAAAATTCAGGTTCTTCTCTAGTGATTATTATTATTTTAGATGATTTTAAAAAGACAAGTTGTTTTAACAAAGGATTTAATTCCGTCTCAGCTTTATGATAATTATCGAAGAATATTGCATAATTATTAGAATTAAATTCTTCTGTAAGCAATGTGATCAGAACTTCATTATCATATCCAAAATGTTCGATCGAATTTGATAGCTTAGGTTTACCATTCGCTTTCAAGAAAATAGATATCTTATTCATCACAGAACTCAGTGTGCTCACTTCACTGAGGTTTTCATACCAAAAAACAGTATATTCATCCAATTCTTCAGCAAATCTAGCAGCAACATAGGATTTCCCAATACCAGCTATTCCCTCGATAACTAATATATTCTTATCCAAGGAACTCAAGAGGTCTTTCATCTCTTCTTTTCTACCTACGAACCCCTTCGTTCTTGGAATTTCCATCGAAATTTTCAAATTTTGACCAAGAGATTCATAAATATTTCCAGGAATTTCTTTTAGATCAGGATCACATTTGATTTTATGGTCCAAACTTAAATTCAAACCACACTCCAATAAAATTAGGCGAACATCGTTCAATGTTTCTTCGATAGGTTTCGAAATGAGAACTTCTGTTATTTTTCTTCCTACATCTTCATCTGGATATTGACAGTGGATTTCTATGGAAGTTTTTTTCTTTCCATTTGTTTCTTGTTGTGTATTAATCAATAATCCATTGGTATAATAATGTTTTAACCATTGAATACGAGAAAAATTAGGGATATCACTTTGAAGAATGTCAAATAAAGTTTCAGGTGCACGTTCATAAGTTATATCAAGTTCATCAGCAAATCGCAACAACGCAGATAATAATCTAACACGTACACGATTAAGTCCTATGGCCTGGTCATTATATTCTGTTGATTCAAGTTTTGTCTGCCGATGTCCCTCAGAGATTAATCTAATACATTCAGCTTCTATAGGATTCAATTTTAAATTCTTATAATTATCTTTTATATATCTACCGCTTCTTTTATGGTGTTCATCTCTTATTAAATCTTGAAAACTATATGGTCTTTTTTTTTTGTCTGATATTTGTGCAGCTCTTTCAACATCATTTATGTACTTGCACTGCATTCCTACATCATGTAAGAAAGCTGCTGATAATAAACAAAAAAGTTCTGTTTCGCTTAAATTATCCTGTGGATTTAATCCATTTAATAATTTATCAAGTATCTTGATAACATAATTTGAATGATCCAAACCATGAAGTGTATAATAGACATGATACAATTCCCCTTTTTTCCAAATTGTATCTGCTTCTTGTTCAATAATTTTTAATTTATGAGCAAAATTCACGCCTAATTTGGTTTTCAGTTCCATTGATACTAGAAAATATCAGTTAATGGATATTAAGTTTTTCAAATAAAATTAAGGTGTGTATGAGATTGTCAGAAAAGCATATATTTCGATGAATTTGAATATTTTACTTAAATTACAGCATGACGTTGAATATCGATTTACTTGATGAACGTGTTACGAATTGTTCCGATTTCATCACTTTTCCGACAGTCTCACTAAGTTACATAGAGACTGTCGGAAAAATACCTAAAAAGCACCTGAATCGAAACTTCCAGAAATATTGTTAAAACTAAATCACTATGCTGCGCCCGGTCAAGTTTAGACAGTAAAGCTGAAATATTCGAAAATTAGGCTTTTCCGACAATCTCACATAAATAATATGGAACATATTGTTCAGAAACCGTTAACCTGAAACAATACATTTTTAAAAGATTAAATTATCATAATATATAATGCAAAAACTGGAAATAAAGAACATTAAAGGTAAAAAATACCTTTATATCAAATATAAAGATAAAGTTAATGATAAAAATTTAACTAAACTGCTATACATCGGTAGATTTGAAAAAATATCCCTGCCAGACTTTTTGTCTAAACTTAACAAATTACATACCACCAGGTTAACAAACTTCACTGACTCCTGGTTAAATAAAACGCATCAATATTTGGATGAAGAAAAAATACTCCAGTTAGAGTTAATCCATTACAACTACCAGCTTTTCAAGTCCCAATTTCCAGATGAACTAAAGATCTACAACAATTCGATCTTTGTCTACTATGTGCAGGGGACTACTGCAATAGAAGGAAATACCATCAGACAAAAACAAGCCAATGAACTGCTTGAACATGGAGTAACCCCTGCGGGTAAATCGCTTAAAGAAGTTTACGAAATAATTAATTTCAAGAACCTCGCCGAATTTCTTGCGCACTTTGAAGGCGACATATCAGGGAAGACAATCCAGAAAATACATGCCGTTATCATGGATCGGTTGCTTGAATCTGCCGGCAACTATCGGCGAATACAAATCCTCATCGAAAAGGCTGAACATGAGCCGCCCCGGGCTTTTGAGATCCCTGAATTAATGAAGCAATTAACCGGATGGTACAGAAAGCACAGGACAAATATGCACCCCTTTGAACTGGCAGTGTTGCTGCACACAAAATTTGTCACCATACACCCCTTTGTGGACGGGAACGGCAGGGTGGCCAGAGCGCTTCTGAATTTTGTTCTTGAAAAAAACGATTATCCTAAATTTTACATTGGCCTGGAAGACAGGGACGCTTACCTGGATGCGGTTGCAGAAGGTAATAAAGGAAATTACCATCCTGTAATCGATTTCATGTATACTGTCTATACTAACCAACATGACCTGATAAAAGTAAACGGTGATACCAGATTCACCAACGAGAACATCAACGAGTTCCCTGAGATGAATGAGTTGCTAAACCAATTTTTGAAATTAAAACGTTTGTGAATTATTGTTCTTAACTTTTAACCATCGTCTTGAATTCCTCAATAGAAATCCCAGCATCAATTTTGTTAGTTGGAAATGTTCAACAAAATCACCCCTCCCCATATTCAAACTCCAGCGCCAGCGAATTGATACAATACCGTTCACCAGTCGGCTGCGGTCCGTCATCGAACACATGCCCCAGATGCCCCCCACACCTGCTGCACACCACCTCGGTCCTATGCATCCCCAGACTGTTATCGGGCACCAGTTCGACCTTATCATTCGAGATAGGGTTCCAGAAACTCGGCCACCCGCTGCCTGAATCATACTTCTCATCCGAACGGAACAACTCCTGACTGCAACCTGCACATACATAGACACCTTCTGTATCGTGCTTGTTGAACCCACTTGTAAAGGGCGGTTCAGTTCCTTTTTCGATTAATATGTGGAACTTTTCAGGAACCAGTTCTTTTATCCACTCTTCTTTTGATTTAATTATTTTCATATTCAAGATTTTACAGCCCTCTTCAATGCCGCTTCAAACCTATCCAGACCGATATCAACTTCCTTCTTTGTAATAACCAGAGGCGGAGATAACCTAATTACAGAATCGCCACATGAAAGCAGGATTATGCCTTCCTTATATCCTTCAATAATTATCCGGTCCCTGGTATCAGGGTCTGCAGAACCATCCGATTTTACCATCTCGATCCCTATCATCAGCCCCATACCACGCACATCCCCAATAGCAGGATATTCTATCTGCATCTCTATCAGACGCTTCATTATATACTCGCCCAATTCCTTTGCATGGACCCCCAGTTCTTCTGTCTCCATATACTTCAGTGAGGCCAGTGCTGCCGACGATGCCAACAAATTGCCGCCGAAAGTGTTTGAATGAACACCAGGCGGCCAGTCCATAATATCACTACTGGATAGCATGGCCCCCAAAGGAAGACCGCCTCCCAGCGCCTTAGCCATGCACACAATATCGGCCCGGACCCCGAAATTCTCCATGGCCATGAAAGTACCTGTACGGTAACAACCCGCCTGCACTTCATCGGCCACCATCAGCAGGTTGTGGTCGTCACAGATGCGTCTGATCTCTTTGTGGAATTCAGGTGGTGGTACGATATAACCTCCTTCGCCCTGTATGGGTTCTACCACAATAGCAGCAATATCATTCGGGCTCAATTCACGTTTAAAAATGACATCTTCGATATATGCAGCACACTGGATACCACAACCAGGGTACTCATTGTTGAACTGGCAACGGAAACAGTAGGCATAATGGGAATGTACCGTTCGTATGGCAGGGAAATGTGCCTTGTGTTTGATCTTTGAGCAGGTAAGTGAAAGTGACCCAAGCGTCCTGCCATGGAATCCGCCGTAGAATCCAACCAGACCCTGCTTGTGTGATTTCCACATAGCCAGTTTGATAGCAGCCTCTACAGACTCGGTCCCGCTATTGCAATAGAACACCCGGTCATATTTCGTCAACTGTTTGAGCTGTTCAGCCAGCCTCACGGGCGGCTCGGCAAAGAAGTCAGGAAACCCACAATGTGATATTTTGGCTAGCTGTGCAGTTATGGCCTCTGATACTGCTGGATTAGAATGACCTACATTCATTACTGCAATGCCTGCCTCAAAATCAATGTACTCTCTGCCTTCCACATCAGTGATGATGACCCCTTTTGCTCTGTCTATCACCAGCGGGTATGGGCGTGCCAGACATGATGACATAACTTCACAGTCACGTTCAATGATGTTCTTTGCTAAGGGTCCGGATGGTTCTATCACATTCTTGCCTCTTTCTAATCTATCTGAGCTTTCTGCAACTTTCCACTGTAATCGAAATACACAGCTTTTACCTCTGTGAACTCTTTAACAGCATCAGTGCCAGCTTCCCTGAACCCATTGCCCGTCCCCTTCACGCCGCCGAAAGGCAGGTGCACCTCAGCACCGATGGTGGATGAATTAATGTAAGTAATCCCTGCATCTATTTTTTCAATGGCACGAAAGGCGCTGGTTATATCTTTAGTATAAATGGATGAGGACAGGCCGTAAGCGGTATTGTTGGCAACCTCAATGGCATCATCTAGCCCGGATATGGTAATTAGAGCTACTACGGGCCCGAAGATCTCCTCCTGAGCAATGCGCATATCCTGGCCTACGTCCGTGAAGATAGTGGGTTCGAAGAAGTAGCCAGCCAGCCCGGGATTGACCACTTTGCCGCCTGTTAATAATACGGCCCCTTCTTCCTGACCGATGCGGATATATGTCTCTATCTTGTCCAACTGAGATTGGTTTATGACCGGACCGACGTCGGTTTCAGGGAGCAGGCCGTCGCCCAGTTTAAGCGTCCTGGTCCTGGTCAGCAGTTTGTCTGTGAAAGCGGCCTTTACCTTTTCGTGCACGATGACCCGGCTGGCAGCTGTGCATCGCTGACCTGTGGTACCGAAAGCACCCCAGATAACGCCGTCCACTGCAATATCTATGTCTGCATCGTCCATTACTATGATAGGGTTCTTACCGCCCAGTTCCATGGATACCCTTTTCATTTCCTTGCCGCACTCACTCATTATCCACTTGCCGGTCTCCAAGCTACCAGTAAAAGATATGGCCCTGATATCAGGATGATGGACGATGGCACTTCCAACGGTACCTCCGGGTCCGAACACCAGATTGATTACACCAGGTGGTAGTCCGGCTTCCATGAGTACTTCCACCATTTTAATAGTCAACAGCGGAGTGTCACTGGCTGGTTTCATGACAATAGTGTTTCCTGCAACCAGTGCAGGCATCACTTTCCAGGCCGGGATGGCCATGGGGAAGTTCCAGGGTGTAATCATGCCGATGACGCCGATGGGGCGCAGTATGGTCATGCAGAACTTGTCATTCAACTCAGAGGTGGTGGTCTCTCCGAACATGCGGCGGCCTTCGCCTGCTGCGTAGAGGGTGATGTCGATGGCTTCCTGAATGTCACCCCTGGCTTCTGATATGACCTTGCCCATTTCCTGTGTTAGCAATGTTGCCAGTTCCTCCTTGCGCTCTTCAAGGATGCGGGCTGCTTTGAACAGTACCTGTGCCCGTTTGGGTGGCGGTGTCTCGCTCCAGGATGTAAAAGCGTCCCATGCGGATTTGACGGCGCGGTCCACATCGTCGTTGGATGCAATCTGCAATGTTGCTAATTTTTCAAACGTTGCAGGGTTGATATCATCGAAAGTATCGTTTGTTGATGAGTTCATCCAATTTCCATTTATAAGTAATTTGTACTCCAGCATAATGATTCCCCAATATTAACATTATAAATTAAAGGTAATAAGTGTTTGCTGTTTACAATGATATAATTTAACCGGTGGGTGTTGAAATATTTGATAAGTTTCAATGCAGAAAGATTATCAATTTATTTCTTAGTATCAGCACAAGCGTTGTTATTCGACACGGAAAGTATAAATTAGTCGAGGGAACATTGATTGGACTGGCATTATTATGTATAAACAAACACAAAACAATTTTCAACAAAGGACTGCTGTCTTGATAGATGGCCAAAACATATACTTATCAGCAAAAACAAGAGGTGCGAAGCCGGACTATAGTGCGCTCATAGATTCAATGTACTCCAGGTTAATTACCAGGGCTATAATATACAACGTCTCGCCTGAAGGAATTGACCAATCAAAGTTTGTTCATACAATGGAAAAACTGGGTTTTGAAGTAAAGTCCAAAAGGCCACGCAGACTTCCTGACGGTTCGGTCAAAGCAGATTGGGATATGCAAATTGCTATAGATGCCCTGGCACTTGCCGATAAAGTTGATATAATGGTTATCTTAACGGGTGATAGTGACTTTGTACCCCTGGTTCATGCGCTTCAATCAAAAGGGGTAAAGGTCGAGATTATATCATTCATTGAGAATACAGGAAACGAGTTGATTTTAGCTGCTGACAAATATGTGGAAGTAACTGATAATATGTTAATATACGATTGAAAGGATTTTTAAACTTAAAATATATACTTCACATAAATATGAACACCAATAGTACCAATGCCACCCAGGACATTAACCCAAAAGCAAATGCTGTGGTCTCCTGGACCGGCGGAAAAGACGGTTGTCTTTCATGCTATCAAGCCATATCGGATGGATTTAATGTTACACATCTCTTAAACTTCAGGGACAAAAAAAAAACGGCTCTCATAAGATAAATCAAGAACTGCTTTTTGCGCAGATGCATGCCATCGGAATCCCATCCCGACAGACAGATTTTATATCTTATGAGCACGAATTCAAAAATGTAGTACAGGAATTGAACCAAAAAGGTATGGCAATAGAAGGTGCAGTATTCGGACATATCCAAACTCATGACGGTCTTGTGAAAAGGATATGTGCCGACCTGGGAGTCAAGTTGATATTGCCACTTTGGAAACGCGACTCAGAGCAGATTATATCAGATCTGTTAAAGGCCGGGTTTGAGACCATTATAATCAGTGCAAAAGCCAACCTGCTTGGCAAAGAGTGGCTGGGACGCTCAATAGACAACAAATTTGTAAATGACCTGCGAAAGTTCAACAGAGCCATTGACCCATGCGGTGAAGATGGGGAGTTCCATACTTTTGTCATTGATGGTCCTCTGTTCAGGAACAGGTTGAAAATCGTGGACAGTAAGAAAACATTGGAAGATGGATACTGGCGCATGAATTTTTCTCGTTTTGAAGTAGAAGAAAAATAGATTTTTGTAAAATTAAATATGAAAGTGACATGTTGATTTACTGAGACTGTCGGAAAAGTGATGAAATCGGAACAATTCGTAACACGTTCATCAAGTAAATCGATATGCAACGTCATGCTGTAATTATTTAAAATATTGAAAATCATCGAAATATATGCTTTTTCGACAATCTCTTACTATAAACACGTTAATAATTTGAACAAAAATCCACTTGAGCAATGCCATTACTACTTAAACTATATAAAGGTTTAAAATCCCTATAAGATTGTAGTGATTATCATGGCTAATACTGATGACCCAAAAGAGACTATTAAGATAGAAAATGTTGTAGCGTCCACTGCTATTGGTACCACACTTGACCTGCCAAAAATAACCATGAAGCTTGATGGTGCAGATTATAATAAAAAACGTTTCCCTGGAGTAGTTTACAGAACCAAAGACCCAAAGACCGCAGCCCTGATATTCGGGAGCGGTAAGATTGTATGTACCGGTGCCAAGAGTATTGACGATGTGCATAACGGCCTGAAAAAGGTGTTCAATGAACTGACAAATATGGGAGTCGAGGTGATGGAAAAACCAGAGATCACGGTGCAGAATATTGTAGCTTCCGCTGATCTGGGTACTGTACTTAACCTCAACGCTATCGCTATTGGATTGGGGCTTGAGAACATCGAATATGAACCTGAACAGTTCCCTGGACTGGTATACAGACTCGCTGTTCCTAAAGTGGTTATGCTCCTGTTCGGTTCTGGCAAACTTGTGGTCACTGGTGGAAAAAAACCAGAAGATGCACACGCTGCAGTTGACAAGATTGTTGAGGAATTGGATAGTCTGGGATTAATGTGAATTCAAGTTACACATTTCCCATAACCGACCATCACATGCACCTTGACCACAGATGTCAAGGTACAGAGGCTGCTAAAGTATTCAAGCGCGCAGGCGGGACCCATATTTTTTTAGTTTCAAAACCTTCTTGGACCATAGGCGTAACCATAAACCAACCAGAGGATTATAAGCTGGTGTTCAATGAAACTGTTGAAATGGCAGAAGCTGTTAACAAGAATGGTGTGACAGCTTTCCCTGTGCTTGGCGTGCATCCGGCAGCCATTACAAAGATGTATGGCAGGATTGGGCTGGATAGGACTATTGAGTTGATGCAGTCTGGTCTTGAAATTGCTGCCGGATATGTTGAAGATGGTCTTGCCGTTGGTATGAAATCAGGCCGTCCCCATTATGAGGTTGAGCCTACCCTGTGGGATGCTTCCAATGAGATACTGGCCTATGCCATGGAAATGGCAAGGGATGCAGGATGTCCTTTGCAATTGCATACAGAAACTGCCACAGTGGAGGGTATAAGTGAGTTAACTGGCATGGCACGTAAAGCCGGACTTCCCCCGGAGAAGGTGGTGAAGCATTTCTCGCCACCCATGATACCGGAATTTGACAGGTGTGGTATATGGCCTGGTGTGCTTGCAGGTAAAGGGATGATAGAGGAGGCACTGGCCCAGGGGGACAGGTTCATGATGGAAACCGATTATATCGATGACCCCCAGCGTCCTGGTGCTGTGCTGGGTGCCAGGACCATACCACGAAAGACCCTTGGATTGGTGGATGAATGGGGAGAAGACGTTTTTTGGAAGATTCATAAGGATAATCCTGAAAAAGTATATGGTGTTGAGATAGAACGTATTGTCGAGTCCTAATGAAGCTCCCCACAGCAGAGCTGTGGGGTATCACGATTAAGATTAAGGGAAAAGCCCTAACTGCTGAATCGCATTGGCCACCCTGCTTACACCCATACTAAGAGCAGCACCCCTCATATTCAAATCCATTTTTTCTTTCATATCCCATACATTCTTGTATGCTGTTACAAGCTTGGATTCAAGCTGCTGGTTAACATCAGTTAAACTCCAGTGCTGCCTGTTGATATTCTGTACCCATTCAAGATAACTTACCATTACCCCACCTGAGTTTGCAAGTATATCAGGCACCAGGAACACACCATTCCTGCTCAGTATCTCATCAGCTTCAGTTGTAGTGGGACCGTTAGCACCTTCAACAATGACCCTGGCTTTTATGTTTCCCGCATTCTTTTCATGTATCTGATGTCCAAGGGCTGCAGGGACTAAAAAGTCGCATTCAAGTTCCAGAGTCTCCTCATTGGTCAACTCTTCACTTCCCGGGTATCCAAGGACCGACCCTGTCTCGATCTTATGGCCCAATACTTTGCTGGGGTCAAGTCCTTCCGTGTTAAATATGCCGCCACGGGAATCGCTCAGACCAATTATCCTGCACCCCATACTGGATAATGTCATAGCAGCATGTACACCCACATTGCCAAATCCCTGCACCACAACTGTTGCATCCTTTAATGTCATGTTCAGGCTCCGGGCACATTCCCTGAGACAAATGGCAGTTCCCCTGCCCGTAGCTTCAGTTCGTCCTTCACTTCCACCAAGTTCAATGGGCTTTCCGGTAACCACTTCAGGTACTGAATATCCTTGCATGACACTGTAAGTGTCCATAATCCATGCCATGGTCTGGGCATCGGTATACATATCAGGTGCAGGTACATCACGGTAAGGACCTATGAACTGGGATATTGCAGCAGTATAGCGCCTGGTAAGGTGTTCCTTCTCACCAATGGACAGCTCCTTGGTGTCGCAGACAATACCGCCCTTGGCGCCACCATAAGGAATGTTTATGACAGCACATTTCCATGTCATGGCCATAGCAAGTGCCTTGACTTCGTCCATTGACACTTCATGGTGATACCTTATACCTCCTTTATACGGGCCTCTGGCATCATTATGCTGGACACGGTATCCTGTAAAGACTTTGATCTCCCCGTTATCCATTTCAAGAGGAAGGGATACAGTATGTATCACCTTAGGACTAATCAGGATCTCATGTATTCCGGGATTCATTCCCAGTTGGGTTGTGCATATCTTTAACTGGCTGCAAATATCATCATATGGATTTATATTTTCTCCGCTCATAGGAATCACTCCATTTATTATCAATAAAATTATAACTGAATAATATAAATACTCTTTTGGTCAATTGAAATAGATAATTATTCCATGTCCGCCTGTTTAGCAACGCAGAATTTACACAAAGCTTCACTGTTATCTTCCTGCTTATCCCTGACAGGACAGTAGTAATCCTCACCTTTTTTTTCAACAAAATAACCACCCGGAAATGGTGTGCCTTCGGGATGTGGCGGAGTAAGTGTCACAAAAATATTGTACAGCGCACACATGTAGTACAGCATGGTCATATCCAGGAAATGCTCATCGGTTTGGTCGGTCAGTTTGCTCTGGAAGTTTTTAAGAAACTCTGAGTATAATTCGACATCCAGTTTTTGGTTATGGTAACTGTCACCTGAAATAATCGCCTTATAATTCCCAAATAGTTGTTCTCCCATTTTTTCTTTAAACTTTTCCTTATATCCTGGTGGAAGATGTTTACATTCATTTTCAAGTTGTGCCTGAATTTTCATCAGGTCAAAAACAGTGTAACTATTAAGTTCTTTTTTAAGTATAGATATGAGTGTCTGACTGTCATGGACTGATTCATGTAGTTCATGAAAGTTTTTCAGTTTCTTAAACAAACTTTCCGCCATTATTGACACCAACCAGATGGTTTCAACGATTACACTTCAATATCTCAATAGTACCATCACGCATTCCCACATATACAATATCTGCATTATTGAATATACCATGTTCTATTATACCTGTACATGCTGACAGTTGCAGTGCCAGTTTACCAGGTTCTGGTATTTCGACAAAATCGGCATCTACAACCAAATTTCCATTATCAGTGATGACGGGGCCGTCCTTTCGCACAGCCATGCGCAATTTGGGATTGCCTCCCAGTTCCATGACTTGCCGCTTGACAAGTTCCAGTGCCTCTGGTATAACTTCCAGCGGTACAGGATGAATCAGAGTGTCAACCATCTTTTTCTCATCCACCAGCACTACGAAACGCCTGGCAGAGCGTGCAACAATCTTTTCATTGGTATGGGCAGCACCGCCACCTTTTATGATATACAAGTTCGCATCCACCTGGTCAGCCCCGTCAAGAGCAATATCCAATACCGGGTCCTGGTCAAGAGATGTGAGGGGAATTCCCCATTCAATAGCCAGCATCCGTGATTGATACGAAGTGGGAATACCTTTTATGTCCAATCCTTCATCGACCCTGCGCCCCAATGCTTCTATGGCAAAAGCAGTGGTTGAACCGGTACCTAAGCCTACTACCATCCCGTTATCAACCAATGCAGCGGCAGAATTTCCGATTAATTTTTTCTCATCAGTATTTGTTTGTTTAGTTCGGTCCATAATTTTCAATTCCTTTGATCCTAGATTTTCCAATCGGCTTTTGGAACCATCCTACTTCCTCAATCGTCGGCTTATATTCCACCTTTGCATTATTTGCTGCAAGCTTAGTCATTGCATTGGATGCAGGAGATTCTGGAATGTATGTTACATGAGG
>JAGLRT010000076.1 GCA_023136155.1 Methanosarcinales archaeon | reverse complement strand
TACGAATTCTCAAGGTAACCAATATAACTTTTTACAGTATTGATGCTTACTCCCAGCATAGTCCGTAACTTATTGTAACTTATCTCGTTCCCGTAATTAGAGAACAGGTAAAAGGCCAGTTCCTTCAAAGCCTTCTCACCATTAAGACTATACCTGGCAAAAATATCTTTATAAAGTATATTCTCATACAGCATCTTTAGTATCAGGTCATTCTGGTATATCAGGTACTCAGGTATGCCACCGTAATGTAGATACTCATTGAAATTCCGCTTTATTAGTGCCCTATCTTCTGTCACCAGAATCTCAGGAACACCTATATTCTTAAAACAAAGAAATTCCCTGAATGAGAATGGGAATAATTCGATACCGATATAACGACCGGTAAGTCTACTACCAAGTTCTCTGCTAAGCATTGAAGAATTTGAACCTGTTATAATAAATTTGAATTTCTTATCATGCATTCTTCTGACAAATAATTCCCAACCCTTTACATTCTGGATCTCAACAAAAAGGAAAATACTCCCCTTCCCCATCAATTCGACAAAAGTCTCATAGAGAAGATTTAAATCCGAAGCTGTAAAATCTATCAGGCGTTCATCTTCAAAATTGAAATAATAAATAGTCTCTTCACTTAAATAATATCTATGTATCTCTTTTAGCAATGTACTTTTTCCCGATCTTCTAAGGCCGGATATAATCAGTACATGGGGCAATTCCAATAAATCAACTATGCCATCAAGAATACTCCTTTTTACAAAGTCATCATCATTTTCGAACTCTTTCCTTTGTTCTATAATCAGTTCTTTTAACAGCCTTGATTCCATTATGATAATAAAAAGTAGTGTTTGTTTATATAGTTTTCATTTAGAATGACTTATAATGGTCCAAATATTTCATTCTAAATGAAATATATGCGTACTAAATTAAGTTACAGTTGATTTGTTTTGCATATTGCTTAAAATGAAATTGCAAAATACTATCATTTCAGAAACCCTTAAGTAAATTTCAACTCAACTGATTGCTAATGAAATTCCAGATTCTGGATGCCGATTATACCTATGATGAACTTGAAAACCCAGTCATGCGTCTCTTTGGCCGGGATGATGCAGGCAAAAGTATCTGCTGCTTCGTGCCTGGATTCAAGCCCTATTTCTTCCTGAAACCACGCCCCTCACATAATCCGGATGAACTGGCAGAAAATATCAAAACCATCTTCGCTGAGCATGTCACAGACGTACAGGTCACCCAGCGATTTGAACCTGTAGGCTACTTTAAAGCACCAATCACCATGCTAAAAGTTATCCTAAACGACCCCAAAGGCGTACCCGCCATACGGGACGAAGTGCTTCAACTGCCCGGCGTTGCCAACATATATGAAACCGATATACTGTTCCGCAACCGCTTTCTCATCGATTCAGGCATCGGCGGCATGTCCTGGGTTGAAACCGACTCTGAGCCGCTGCAGGGAGACAAATTCAATGGGATCAGACTGTCTGGAGTAGACTGTCATGTAAAGACCGTATCAGATACTATAACCCCACTGGAAATCATTACCAACGCGCCCCTGCGGTATATGGCATTCGACATAGAATGCCTGCCAATTGACGGCGCCATGCCCACTCCTGAACTCAGCCCAATTATCATGATAAGCTGTGCCTTTGAACCAGCCTTCAATGGTAAGAGCACCACAGTTTTGGTAAGCAAGGACGCTGACGGGCTTGATAGTGATTCGGAACCTTTCGCAAACGAAATAGGGATGCTTGAGCGGTTCTTTGGTATAATCAATGAATACGACCCTGATGTATTTGTCGGATACAACTCCAACGGTTTTGACATACCATATATCGTGGACAGGATAAGCACCCTTGAGAAAGAGCGCAAAGTTAAGATAAGGTCTGTAATGGGTCGGGACGCTCGTTCGGTCTACTATCGCAAAATAGGCACTATGACCAATATAAACATCACCGGGCGGATAGTAGTAGACGCACTGCCAATTATCAGGCGGGATTTCAGCCTGAAGCGATACACACTCAAGAACTCTGCACAGGAATTGCTGGGAAGGGAAAAACTTGATGTCAAACCTTCAGAGATGGAAGAATACTGGCACGATACCGGTGACAAATTCAAATTATTTGTAGATTATGCCAGACGCGACTCTGAACTGGCAATGGAACTGGTACTCAAGCTCAGCCTGCTGGACAAGTTCTGGGCTCTGTCCAGGGTAAGCGGCACCCTGGTGCAGGATATACTCGACGGTGGCCAGACCAATATGGTTGAGAACATTCTCATGAAAGAGTACCGCGCCCATAACAGGGTTGTGCCCCCAAAACCTGACAATAATACATCAAAACAGCGGCGCATGATAAGTGATGAACTAAAGGGCGGTGAGGTACTGGACCCTAAAAAGGGGCTGCTGGAAGATGTGGTAATACTGGACTATAAGTCGCTCTACCCCACCATCATGATGGCCCACAACCTATGCTATACCACCGAAATTGTCAACAATGAACAGGAACCTGATGTGAACTTTGAGACCACTCCATCAGGCGGCAGGTTCGTATCAGCGCAGGTGCAAAAAGGTATTGTTCCTTCCATTCTGGCAGGGCTGCTGCAGCGCAGGGTTGAGACCAAGCAAATGATGAAACATGCATCAGTGGACGAAGCCCGTGCCCTGGACGCCACTCAGTTGGCTCTCAAGATACTGCTTAACAGTTACTACGGTTATTCGGGATATACCAGGGCACGGCTGTACAGTCTCACAATGGCGAATTCGGTGACCAGTTATGGCAGGGAAAATATCCTGAATACCAGGGACTTGGTGGAAACACGGATTGCCAGCATATATCTCACCAACAGCGATGCGCTTGTTGAAGAAGAACTGGCAGGGGCAGGACTCAAACGTGATGAGTTGCAAAAGGTCGACCTGTCTGTGGTCTACGGGGATACGGACAGTGTGTTCGTAAAACTTTTCCCAGAAGGCACATCTTTAGAAAATGCTGGCGCAGTGGGTCGGAAAATTGCCAGTATCGTATCAGCAAAACTACCTGACCCCATGGAACTTGAATTCGAAAGTTTTTCCAGGCGCTCAATATTCATTGCCAAGAAACGCTATGCATTATGGGTATTTGAACCATCTGCCGATGGTTGGTCTGACGGCATCAAGGTCAAAGGCATGGAAACAGTCAGGCGGGACTGGTGTGAACTTACCAGCAAGACCCTGAATCGGGTTCTCGAACTGGTACTTAAGGAAGGCAGGGTCGAAGATGCAGTAAGTTATGTAAGAGGAATAATCAACAGTGTACGCAACATTGACATTGAAAAAGACCCCTTGGTACTGGAAGACCTGACACTCACCCGCCGCTATACCAAGAAGAGTGAAAATTACCATAACAAGCAGCCTCATGTCATGGTTATTGAGAAAATGAAAAAACGCTCCGGTTTTGTGCCGCCAATCGGGGACAGGATTCCTTTTGTGATAATAGCGGGTCCTGGACTGCTTGCTGACAAGGCAGAAGACCCTGAATATGTTAAAGATAACAACCTGTCGCTGGATGTTAACTACTATATAAAGAAACAGATACTCCCCCCTGTAGAGCGTATCCTGCGTGAATTTGGAGTGGATGCATCGTTTTTGGATTATGACGAAAAGCAAAAGGGACTGGGAGATTTCGGCGGTAGTGGTAATATCGTGAGCAAACAGGTGGTCCCCCAAGGAGACCTGAAACCAATAAAACCGAAAAAAAGCCAATCAAAATTATTTGATTTTTAATTTCAATAAGGAGTATAACATGGAAGTCCATCACATTAACAGTTCGCCATACGACGCAAACGCATACTTAATAGTGGCACCAAGACCAGTGTTGATAGATGTAGGTATGAATGCCTCCTATATACTTGACAGGATATCAGGCATAATAGAACCCACTGATATTGAAACCATAATCCTGACCCATGGTCATTATGACCATTGGGGAGCGGTAGAAGAAGTAAGCGGCTCAACCGGGGCTGATATCGTCATACATACAGATGATGCGTCCATGCTCACAGATAGTGTGGCCAGTGCGGCTGCAATGTTTAGTGGCCAGGCGGCATCCTTCAGTCCTGAAAGGCTACTGCATGAAAGCGATAACATCGACCTTGGGAATGATAGTGGTCTTGAGGTCATCCATACACCGGGACATACACCTGGATGTATATGTCTGTACCATGCACCTACAAAGTCATTGTTCTCAGGCGACACCGTTTTCCAGGGTGGCGGTTTCGGACGCACTGACCTTGCGGGCGGTAACCAGCACCGGCTTTTGGAATCATTGGAAAGACTGACCGGGATGAATGTGGATGTGCTCTATCCAGGGCACGGTGAGGTGTCAGCCGATGATCCATCAGGCCAGATACGGATGTCACTGCAACTTGCAAGGACATATATGTGATAGAAAATTGCTGCCAAACGATTATCTCTCTTTACGAATAATGAAATAGTATGGAATATGATATCAAAGTGCATACGTGGTGGGAGCACAGGATAAGGAAGATAAGTATAAACTCGGGCGAAAATAAGTTGAGTATCTGGTTCGCCCATTTCGGAGAACTGGACCTGGAGGATAAGAAGACCCAGAATATATTTGCAGGTATCATGCAGGGTATTTTCGGGGAGCCAGTGGAAACGCCTACGGTGCACCTGGATGTGGTCAGGGGTGGTGAGGTAAAACATTCCAGAAAGGTACGAAATACTGAGGAGTTAATGGACAGTTTCAGGGAGGCTTTCGGGGATGAATAATTCAGATGATGATTCAACGAAATTTGATTTTGACGAGCTCATATCCCAGGAGGATCGTAATCACTTGCTAGATGGACTTCATAGGTATCTGGTGTGGGTGGGAGAAGTTATACCTGAAAAAATCATTATCGATAATCATGAAATAAAACTTCGCGATATAACATGGAAATTAATCAATGAAAAAAGATTGATTCCCCATGAAAAAAAATGCATTAGAGGTTTAATCCATAGCTTGGAGCAAAAAGAAAAACTTGATGAAGAACAGATTGAGACAGCGAAACTCACCAAGGCACAGGCCGAACAGATTCATGATGAAGCGGCCGGATTATTAAGGGCTATCATGGATCTGCGGGACCTTGAAGAAGGCAGGATCAATAAAGTTGAATTTAATGAGGTATCAACAAGGGACAAGGTACAGGATGCCAGGCGTTGGGTGAATTTTGTGAAGCAGATGAAAAAGTGAAAGTGATGATGATTAGATGGATGACAGGTTAAAAAGCGAACTCCTTGAAAAATGCAACCAAATGGATATTCCCATGGTAGGCGTAGCACCTGTGAAGCGGTGGAGTACACATCTATTCGAACCGTGGGTACCCGAGCCGTTCTATCCACAGCACATTTTTCCTGAAGCCCATTCGGTCATCGTCCTGGGCCTGCCTGTGAGCTTGCCGGTCATCGAGACCACACCGTCCATCTACTACCATGAACTATACCGCACCATCAATAGCCTGCTGGACCAGTATGGATACCGGTTGTCCAATTTCCTGAACCGGAAGGGGTATCCTTCAGTATTTGTTCCCAGGGACGGATATGGGGATATTGATGTGCTGATTAACAACCCAGTGGCGTTCTTTTCTCACAAGCATGCGGCTTTCCTGGCTGGACTTGGCAGTTTTGGGGTGAACAATACACTGCTGACACAGGAGTATGGACCCAGGGTAAGGTTCACTTCAATTTTTACCTCAGCAGAACTACCACCAGACCCATTGTTGAAGGAGGAGTTATGCATCAAGTGCATGGACTGTGTCCGGCAGTGTCCGGTGAGTGCCATTGATAAGAACGATTATCCCGACGGGCTTATTCGCAAGGACCTGTGCGCCAGATATAGTAAGAAGCTGCGCGACCGATATATCTCACCGTGCGGGGTTTGCATCAAGGTGTGCCCGGTTGGGGAGGATAGGGTGCTTTATGGAAGGGAGGATGTTTCGGTTTATGTAAATAAAAGTAAGGGTAAGGGTAAGGATTCTGAGTTGCAGGATGCTTGGGAGCATGTGCGGGGGTATGGGGGGAAATAGGTGGCGGGTGAGATGATGTCAGTAAATAGCTACCCTGGCTGGAATTTGAAGCAATGAAAATAATTAATATATTTACAATACAACCCAAAATATTCGGTGATATCCATGGCTAAAAAAAAACGACATCCACATATTTCATTTATACATGTGGATTTAACATTTACACAGCCTATTGGTACCTACAATCTTACCTATAACCCAAATACAGGAGAAAATGGGAAAAATTAATTCATTAACATTAAATTTGGGCCCCCTTTTGGAGACCCATTATACATATCTATACTTCGTAGTCCTTAAGTCCGGGAGCCTGTTTCGGCCCATCACTACCGCTGGAAGCGATCATATCATCAATGCGCAGTATCATGCTGGCCGCCTCTGATGCCGAATCAATTGCCTGAAGTTTCACCTTAAGCGGCTCAACCACACCTGAAGCTTTCATATCTTCTACCCTGTTCTCAAAGATATTCAGCCCGGCATTTTTCTCCCCGGTCTCATGTTTGCTTTTGAGTTCCACGAGTTTGTCAATTGCATCGAGACCACTATTTTCTGCAAGGGTTTTTGGAATTATTTCAACAGCCTCTGC
>JAGLRT010000075.1 GCA_023136155.1 Methanosarcinales archaeon | reverse complement strand
AAACGCAACGACAGCTCCACTTCAGGTGCCCCGCCTCCTGCCACAACCCTACCGTCCTCAATTACAACACCAACCACACGCAAAGCATCGTTCATGGCCCTTGCAAGGTTATCTACCACCTGTTCGGTACCGCCACGCAGAATTATAGATACAACCTTTGTATTTGGGCAATCACGTACAAATATCATCTCGCCGTTGCCAACCATTTTTTCTTCAACCACACCGGCATTGCCCAGTTCATTTGAAGTTAGTTCGTCCAGATTAGTAACAAGCTTCCCGTTTGTGGATTCAGCAAGCAGTTTCAGGTCTTTCTTCTTGACCCTGTGAATAACAAATATACCGGCTTTGGCCAGGTAATGGCGTGCCATCTCATCAACAGCCTTCTGGCAGAACACTGCATTTGCGCCGCTATTAATTACTTTATCCACCACTTCCTTAATCATCTGTTCTTCCTGCTCAATGAATGCCCGGCGCTGTGTTGTGCCTGTCAAGGATATCTCACTCTTAAATTCCATTGACCTAACATCAATAGGAGTGGCTAGAATCGCAATTTTGGCATTATCAACCCGGGTGGGCATGCTCTGGTGGGTACGGGATCTGTCAACAATAAGTCCTTCTACAAGTTCAGTTTCAGCCACACTGCCTTCGACCCTCCGCTCCATCATTACATCCTTGATGTCTACAGTCTTCTTGCCGCTTGCAACTGTCTCGGCAATGGAGAGCACGGCCCTGACCACCAGTGGTGCAATCATTTCTTTTTCTGATTCTGCACCTTTACCTGTAAGAGCTGTACTAGCTATCTTTACCAGGGCATCCTCCTCATCTTCAGTCACCAGGATTGACATGCCTTCCAAAATACGGTGTGCTTCAATGGCAGCTATATGGTATCCATTTGCAATGATTGTACTGTGTACGTTCAGTTCCAGAAGTTCTTCTGCTTTTTCAAGTAGTTCTCCTGTCAGCACGGCGGCTGTTGTGGTGCCATCGCCTACTTCGTCATCCTGGGTTTTGGCGACTTCTACAACCATTTTGGCTGCAGGATGCTTTATATCCATTTCATCCAGGATAGTCGCACCGTCGTTGGTAATGGTAACCTGACCTGCAGAATTCACCAACATCTTGTCCATACCTTTTGGCCCAAGGGTGGTACGTACTGCTGATGCAACCACTTTAGCTGCCATTATATTGCTCTTTTGTGCCTCTTTACCTGTAGTCCTTTGTGTCCCCTGTCTGAGGACAGTTGCTGGCTGACCGCCTAATTGTGCTGCCATGTGATAGTCTCCATTATAAATAATAATTAATTTTAATTAACTAAGTACCGGAATTCGATTTTTGTATGTTTGAAGTTCTATATTTAAGTTGTGGTACGTTCTGCCTTACACTATTTTAAATATATCAAAATATGCGGCATTCTTTCGATTGCCCGGAAAGAGCGTTCGCGAAATCCTGGGTATGTAACTATCTATTCGCAACAATGCTTAAATGTGTAGAAAACATAATTTATTTTATATGTCTACTTTGAGTCTGCCAGAAACTATCGAAAATGAGATAAATGCACTTGTAAAAGGCGGTTATTTCAATAACAAAAATAGTTTCATTGAAGAAGCTATTAAATATATGCTAGCCAGCAGAGGTGATCTAAAGATTAATGCTGCTGTCGAAATGTACCATTCCAGAGAAGTTAGCTTAGGCAGAGCTGCTGAACTTGCAGGCAAATCAACATTTGAGTTTAAGGAGATTTTAAAAGCAAGAGGGATCAAAATTGTTATTGATGCCCCCACCAGTGAAGATATGGATCGACAGATAAAACAGATGGAAAAAGCACGATGATGTCCATCGTTTTGATACCGACATACTGTCCACGTTTGCCAAAGCGGATGGCATACAATATCTTAAAAAATTATTTGCCAAAAATCGGATTTTAATTACTCCTTCTGTATATTCAGAATTGAAAATGCCTAAAGAATATGGATATGATTTTCCAGATCAGATTTTCGATTCAGATAAATTCGAATTAGTCCAGTTAAAGGGTCTGGAAATTGATGAGTTCAGGTCGAAACTACTTGAGATCAAAAAAGTTCACAGCGGGGAACTTGAAGCGATAATTATTGCATTGAATAGAAGTTATATCTTTTCTTCGATGGATACTAAGGCACTGGAATATGCGATTTCTCAAAGTGTTGAAGTGTTACACTTTCATACGATCTTGAAGGCACTATGGCGGTTTAGTGTACTTACTCAAGAAGAAGTCAATGAGCTTATGGATATTATGGAACGGGAAGATAACATGGAGATCAAGGATAGAGATATGATCTTTGATTCAGAATTATAATTAGTTTTTTAGTATCCACTACAAATAAATTGGT
>JAGLRT010000074.1 GCA_023136155.1 Methanosarcinales archaeon | reverse complement strand
ACGAGGGTGTCTTCGGTGTAGGAATGCGGGTTCACTGGCTTTTCTCCCCTCTTTTCAGGTGTTCTTTGCTTTTTGCCGTTAGCCGGTATTTCTGTAGTCGGCTGTTTGGCTTTTCGGGAATCGTGTATTCGATGGTCTTATTAGCCAGAAGCAACCGGATGACACTGTTAAGCTGACCGGATATTTCTTTTTGTCCCAATTCAGTGGATAATGCAGATTTTGCCATGGGGGCATTGATAAGTAAGGTAAGCACGCGCATTTCCAGCGACTCTGGCTGTGACTCTGGCTGTGGTTCGACTTCACCTGTATCTTCACCTAAGACTTCACTTATTACTTGAGGGGTAACTTTGGGGGTGACTTCACCTTTGTTCTGGTCTTCAACTTGTCCGTTCGGCCGCTTGAACGTGGTTGTCACCCAGTTTTCCGAGACCTCAATCATTGGCTCAGCCACTCCATAATCGCGACACATCTCACGAATTCGTTTGATGCCGCTGCCTACCTGTTCCACCATCCCCATACGATAGAACATCCCAAACAGCAATGGATTGCGCGGCACACTCTTCACTCCCAAATCCTCCTCGCGCATCCCAGCGGGCAGGCCGCCCGGCGTCACAATTTCAAGACGATCGTGGAAGATATACAACTGCACATTGGCGGTAGAGCGATAGTCACGGTGCGCAATGGCATTGACCACAGCTTCCCGAAGTGCATCCACCGGCAACTCCAGCCTTTCGTCCCGACCTCTGGCATGAGGGATCAACGCAGTATTCAACCTGGACTGCAAGTATACCACCACTTCCTCATAGATGGCGTAGAGGTCGCCTGAAAAATCTTTGCGATCGAGGATGTAAGTTTTGTTTGTTCCCCTGAACATTGCGCAGGTCACATGCGCCTGCAAAGTGTAGCTGGTGATGTCATCACAGAGTAGCCGCGCCGCCTGCTCCAACAACTGAATCCGCCGCCGGTTGTTCTCGATCAGGTCATCGTAGGCGGAGAGAATTTTACCTATATCGCAACGCTGTGATGGCAAGAAATCCGGCAATTCGAAGTCGGAAAATAGCTGCCACTTGGTTCTAGGCCGTGCGCCCTTCGAATTCGTCGTTGCATACTTGATAAACTTATGATGTGCCATTCCATAGAATACGAAATACCATCCTCTGGTTCTTTTGAGCGGACAACACAGAATTCTGTTGAACAGTCTTAATCATTTCTTACTTCCTATTATTAAATCAAATGTTTTTCATTTGGTATGAAAATACATCACTATTTTCATGCTTGTGGGTGTACTCAATGTCATGAATGTTTCTTCATCAACAACATCCACATTTTTTTTGTAGTTTAATCCATGATGAGATACAAAAATATTCAACCTTACCAACACAACAATAACCATAAAATAGGCATAATTATTACATCATAATGTAAATATTAAAACCCAACCAAAAACCAGAGGTACACCAAAATGCCAATAATAACAATAGACGGAACCAACTTTACAAAAGAACAAAAGAAAGACCTTATAGAATCCTTCACCCGCGAAGCCGCCAGGATCACAAACATCCCCACACAAGCCTTTGTCGTAAAAATAAATGAAAATTCCCCTGACAACTGGGGCGTTGGTGGCGAACTGCTCTCCGAGTTGATGGCAAAAGGCCGGTAATGAACACATTTCGAAACCTTCTTATTGCAGCAAGCAATAGAACCCACTAGTAATATTAATGAATAAATGAGGGTATCCAAATGGCAAAGAAAGATAAGAAATTGGTGCTGATGGACGAAAGCTGTATTGGTTGCGGTATATGCACCACCGTATGTCCCACCAATCTAAAGAAAGAAAAGGACATAAACTTTGATGTGAACACTGAGCCCAGGGCCATTGCCGTATCAAACGGGAAGGCTTTTATCGATTATAACGAGTGTGTAGCTTGCGGAATATGTGCAAAGACATGTCCTGGCAATTCACTGACTATTGAAGTTCTGGCATAACAGCACTTCATTAAGTAAACAGGGTATCACACCCTGCACTTTTTTTTGTATATCAAGTATATATTTTTTTAATTTACACAAGTTTCATCTGGATGTCTGGAAACATCAATCATAAATCATCATTTTTTTAATCAATGCTGACATAGTGTCTTTCCACTGGTAGGTCACATGCGCATACTACACACATCGGACTGGCATATAGGCCAGAAGATATACGATCAGAACAGGCTTGACGAACATGAACAGTTCCTGGACTGGCTGCTGGATACCATTATTGAAAAAAAGGTGGACATACTACTTGTCTGCGGAGATGTATTCGATTCATCAGTACCCCCGGCCGGAGCTGCTGACCTGTATTACCGATTCCTGTTCAACCTGTACCAAAAAACAAAGGCATACGCTGTAATAATTGCCGGCAACCACGACTCGGCTGTGCGGCTGGCCGCACCCCGGGAGTTCCTGCAAATGGGCCGCATACACGTGGTGGGCGGCATCAGCGAATCGGCCAGGGAATGCGTGGTGCACCTGGATGTGGATGGCAAATCTGCTTCTATTGCCGCCGTACCCTACCTGAACGAAGGCGACATCCTGCCACATGTATCACTGGAAGGTGAAGTAGAGCGGTCCATGCGCTACCGTGAAGCAGTGAAAAGAGTATATGAAGAATGCCTGTCCGCCATGAACACAGATGTCAAAGTGCTAATGGGCCACTACTTCATCCAGGGCGGCACAACCAGCGACTCTGAACGGGTGGTACAAATAGGCGGCATCAACCCGGTCAGGACCACCGATCTGCCCGATGCCGACTATATCGCACTGGGTCACCTGCACAGTCCCCAGCAAATCAAGGGGAACAGCTGCCCGGTGGTGTATTCAGGCTCACCACTGCCGATGAGTTTCAAGGAAGCCGAATACAAGAATAAGAAGATATACAAAAAGATATTTTTAATAGATTTTACGGATGAATGTAAAATTGAGGAAGTCACTGTGCCCGTGTTCAGGGAACTTGTGCGCCTTGAGGGAAGTCTTGATGACCTCATGGCAAGGGCCAATTTCGAGAACTGGAAGGACAAATATATCGAAGTGAAGGTGCAACTTGACGGGCCGGCTGTCGGGACAGGGGATAACCTGCGCCAGGCATTTGCCAGCAAGGGCGGGAAAGTGCTGGTCGTGGAGTCAGTGCTGCCTGATATAAAGGGCGAGCCAATATCATCGGAGGACATCAAAACAAAATCCGCTGATGAAATTTTCCGCGATTATTATAAGTACACTAATGGCGAGAACGCATCTCCTGAAGAACTGGATGAACTGCTAACCACCTTCAATGAACTGATGGAGTTCACACTTAAAGAGGGTATCAAGGGGGGGGAGACTTGAAACTCTTATCACTACGCCTCAGGAATATCAACAGCTTCAGGACAGATATCCACCTGGACTTCACGCAAGAACCGCTGTGCTCTACATCACTGTTCGCCATCACCGGCCCCACTGGCTCAGGCAAGACCACACTGCTGGACGCCATATCAGTGGCAATGTACAACAGGACACCGCGTCTGAATGGGAGCGGTATGAGCAACCCTGTTAATCTTTTAAGCCAGGGAGCAATTGAAGGAATGTCAGAGGTAATTTTCAAAGCTGGTGGTATGGAATACCTGGCTAAGTGGCGTGCTAAGCGCAATAAGAAAGGCGATATCAAAACCGAAGTAGAACTACTCAATGCAGTTACCGGGGAACTCATCACCAATCGCAGGAGGGGAAAAGTAAGTCATGACCGATCTGATATGTCTGTTGAGGACGTCGTCACTGATATACTGGGCATGGATTTTAGTGCTTTCAAGCGTTCCATCCTGCTGGCACAGGGCGATTTCGCAGCATTCCTGAAAGCCAGTGCTGATGAGAGGAGGCAAATCCTTGAAGCCACAACTGGTATGGGGCTGTTCGATTTGTTGAAGAAGAACCTGAAACTACAACTCGACAATGCAAAGATTGAATATGAACTGGCCGGGGCCGGTATGGAAAAAATCCCGGATGTGAGCCCCGAAGACATCCAGGTTGCCAGGGGAGAACAGTCTGTACTTGAGAGCGAATTACAAAAGCTCAACGAATCAAGAACTGCCGTTGAAAAAGAAAAAGTCCAGGAGCAGCGGCGTGAGGATGCCCATAATAAACTAAAAGAGAACAGGCAGCGCCAGCAAGACCTCCTGTCTATGGAGCAGGAGATGGATACCCTCAGGCAAGAGATGCAACAGGCACAGCAGGCTGCAGATATCCGTTCAGAGATGGAAGCATATCAGACTGAAAAAAAGCGACTTGAAGACCTGCAGTCCGCACTTGAAAAAGGAAGAATTGAACAGGATAAGGCACAGCAGCAGTGCAGTGAATCAAAATCAAAATATGATACCGCATCACTTGAATTTGAAAAGTTCAGGGAAGAAGCCGGGCAGAAAAGAGTGACCTATAACGAGGTCGCAGTTATTGAAACAAATGGACATAAACAACTTGATGAGGCAGATAAACGTCATCAGGAATGCGATGGCCTGAATGTAAAACTGGACGAACTAAAAAGGCTTATCAAACAAAAGAATGATGAAATTTCTGCACTTGGAGCACAGCTTTCCAATGACCGGGAGTACCTTAAGCACAATCCACTGCCTTCCGATGCTGATGACCTGTTGACAGGTGCTTCGCAGATTGCGGCCCAACTGGGTGAAATGTCGAAGGCGCTTGGACAGAAGCAGGAATCGCTGGACAGGGAAAATAGTGAACACAAGGCAAAGACCGCAGAACTTGAAGAGGTCATGGAAGAAGGGACAACACTTGATGCCAGGAAAGTTGAAATCCTTG
>JAGLRT010000073.1 GCA_023136155.1 Methanosarcinales archaeon | reverse complement strand
GTAAGGGATGCAGGTGGCCGGTTCCTCGAATCGTATGACAGACTAAGTGCAACATTTGACAAAGCTTTGCCAACTCCTGCCATCACGCAATTCAACGAAACCCTGCACTCATTCAAACACAGGATTGAACTACAAAACCAGCAGCTTATGACCGCAGAGGAAAAGGTCAAACGCTGCCAGGCAGAGGAAATAGCAGTGGCTGCCGCCAACCAGGCCATTATTCTGCGAAGAGAACATCTTACAACCGGTGAGCCGTGTCCGGTATGTGGTTCAATTGAGCACCCGGATGCGGGTAAACTTGAAGCGGATAGGGTTGGTTCAATTGACGGGGCGCGAGAGAATGTGGAAATCGCTGTGGCAGAATTGGAAGCGGTAAGGAAAGAGAATGATTCAACAGTCCCTGAACTCACAGGTCTTGCCAGGGACAAGGTGTTGGAATGTGATGACCGTTTATCTGGTATTGAAATCCTGATCAAAAAGATGGAATCTGCCAAAAATGATATGAAACTTATAGAACAGCAGATCCGGACAAACAGTAATAATATAGATACATTGAACAGGCAGATTGAAAGTACCGTGCAGAAAATGCAGGGGATATCTACTGAAATTCAGACAATGGAAGAGGACATTGCCAAAAGCAATGAGCAGTTCCGGATAATCATACCTCTGGTGTTTGCAGATGAACCACCGGCATCACCTCTTGAAAAATTTAAACATCATATCTCAGATGCCAGGTTGCGCATAAAGTATCTGGAACAAAACGAGGGCAAGGTAGCAGAACTTAACGCTTCGGTATTTGAAAACACCAAGCGTCTTGAAGAGGATACGGCTCGCTATAATGGTCTGCTGGAAACTGCCGCAGGATACAGGGATGAGGGCAGCCAGTTGCTGGAGCAGGTCAAGGAAATGACAGACGGCATGGGAGTGGATGCTGCACGGTTGGCATTGGAGGTCAACCTTAAGAAAAAGGAGGAGCTGCGCAATGCTATACTGGATAATTACAGGCTGGCAGAAACCCAATTAATAGATATTACGGCCAGGCAAAAAGAACAGGAAGCTGACCTGGACAGGACACGTAAGGCTATTGAAGATGCACAGTCCGCATACGTGCAGGCACTTGAGGATGCGGGATTTGAATCAACTGAAGCGCACCTGGCATGCTTCAGGGAGACGGCATGGCTGGACAAAAATAAACAAATACTCCAGAAGTATGGAAATGAAGTCAATACTGTGGGAGAGAACATAAAAGCACACGAAGCGGTCTTTGCCGAAAAGCCATTCAATGCCGATGACCTGTTGCACATCCTTGAGCAGGAGCAGGAACTAATTACCTTCATCGAAGAGAAGAACTCCAAAAAAGGGGAATTGAACAAAACCATTGCATACCTGACCGAAAACCTGGAAAAGAGGCTTGAGCAGGAAAAGAAAATGGAAGGCACAATGCAAGAGATGGAGCGCTGGCAGAAACTCTTCAGTGTTATGCCTGCCAATAGCCTGAGAGACTTTGCGCTGCAGACCATGTTCGACCTGCTTATCAGGTTTGCTAACCAACAATTATCAAAGATAACTTCCAGGTACGCACTCAGGGCAGTGGATATGAAGGACATGGTGGTGCTCGACCTGTGGAATGCGGGTGAAGAGCGGCCTGTTGAGACGCTGTCTGGCGGTGAATCATTCCTGGTCAGCCTGTCGCTGGCACTTGCACTCTCAGAACTTAGCAGTGGGCGCTCCAGACTGGAATCCCTGTTCCTGGACGAGGGCTTCGGCACGCTGGACGCTGATACACTGGATGCTGCCCTGTGTGCACTGGAGAGCCTGAGACTAACGGGTAAGACCGTAGGGGTTATCAGCCACATTGACCAGTTGACCAGGCGTATGCCTGTCAGGATAGATGTGAAACGGATAGGGAACGGCTCATCTACTGTTCAGGTGAAGGGATAGGACGAGAAAATCCTCCCTACGGTCGGATTATTCGGATATGACTGCCTGTCTGCCTTACAGGGGCATATCCGAGTTTTTCAAAGGTTTTTACTGCTTCTTTGCCTGATATAACTGGCAGTTTCATACTTCAACCGCTAATGTATGAAAACAAAATTCTGGGATATTTGCAATATCGGAAACTACATTTTCAGTTTCAAGTCCTATACAAAGAATAATTGCAATAGTGAATCATTTCCATCACTATTTAAGATGTTTACCAGCGGCTGCTTCTACGAATCCCGTAATCATTCAGTTGCACTATGACCTGACAGCCGGGAATGTGCAGGAGGACGGCGCAGTAAGAGGAGCATGGGCCGTAAGTTATGACCTGGGAGGATGGTGTGGAGTATGATTGGATTAGTATGCAAGGGCTACCAGGAACGAAAATGATTTTAAGTTTTACAAGCTCTCTGATAAATAATCATTAAACAGGATTCAAAGCAACAAAGCAACAAATCGTTTAATTTAAGTAGACTAAGACCCCGTATTGTCAATACGGGGATAGTTATTGTGATATGGGGGATTCATGCTCACAAAGAAGTTATAGTCCTGAAAAACTTATTCTTAAATTAAAATTAGGCGCGAATCTTGGAAAAAATATAATTACTGCATAACATGAATTTATTTTATACCTAATCCGAGAGTATTATTTTAAACAAAATGGAGAACTGCATAATGAATGAAATAGAGAACAAGGAAGTAACTCATTCACTCTTAAGGTATATTTGCCCAGACGATTGGAGCGAACAAAAAAAGGTAGCAAATCCAATTGATGCAGAAGAAATTGTAGAAGCCATCAAGGATGGGAAAACAGTTGAGATTATCAATGCGATGATTGAAGGGCCTTTCATACTTAAGTATATAAATGCAGAAGGAAAAATCACAATTCAGCGAACGAAGTTCAGAGGTCAAGTTGATTGGTCATATGCAGCCTTCAAACAAGTGCTGAACCTTGAGAACTCGACATTTGAAACTGATGCTACCTTTACAGGAATCACAGTAGAAAAGGATATCTTTCAGGATAATGTGACTTTTTTTGAGAAGGCAACCTTTTCTGATATCACGGTCAATGGAGTTTTTTACAGTAGGGATTCAACTTTCAAAAAAGACGCTACATTTGTGGGGAGTATTTTTAAAAAAAGGACTGAATTCTTTAGAAGTATTTTTGAGGGGGAGGTTCATTTTGGAATTACACGAATAGGTAGCCATGCTGGGTTTAATGGAACAAAGTTTAAGAAAAGGGTTTATTTTAACAGCGCAAAGATCGATGGGGGTACATATTTCAATTCAGCTATCTTTGAGGATGAAGCCGATTTTGGAAACGCAAGAATCGGTGACGTCGCTGTGTTTAATGGAACAAAGTTTAAAGGGATTAACTTTAACAGCGCCAAGATCGAGGGGCCAGTTTTCTTTAACAAAGAATATTTGTTTAGATGGGACAACATTCCAGGAAAGGATAATGAAAAGCTCATAGATTTCATAACACAGGATTATGGCATCGATTGGGAAAAAACAAATATTATTGAAAAAATCGAAACAGATAGGACTATTAAAATATCTACTGAAAAAAATACTCTTTTATTGAGCCTCAACAAAGAGAAAACGAAAGTGAATCTGAAAATAGATGACGGTAGAACCGATGAACTCTCTGCGATGCTGGAGAATGGTAAGCTAAACATATACAAAAAAACTATCTTTAAGGGTGAGGCCGACTTTGGAAGCACACGAATAGGTAACGCTGCTGAGTTCAGAGAAACCGAGTTTAAGGAACAGGTCAACTTCAGCAGTGCCACTATCGAGGGAGAGGCTTTATTTAACCAATCTATCTTTGAGAAAAAAGCCATTTTTATTGCTGCTCGATTCGGAGGTAATGCAACATTTGATGAATCCAACTTCTATCAAGAAGCCACATTTAGCATGGCAAAAATAATGGGTTCTACAAAATTTCACTCAGTAATTTTTAAGGGGGATATCGATTTTAGTGGCGTAATCATTGGCAGTACCGCTGAGTTTAATGATGCTGAATTCAATCAAAAAGCTAGTTTTAACAGCGCAAAGATTGAAGGGGCTGTTTTTTTCAGATCAGCTATTTTCAGATGTGATTTCGATTTTATTGGAGTTCAAAATTGTCTCGCCGCTGAGTTCCAGAATGCGGCATTCATACAGATGGCAAATTTTAGTTTCGCCCATATCAAGAAACATCTTAAATTTGAATCAACGATATTTAACGACCAAGTTAAAATCGAACATGCTCAGATTGAAGAAGCAATTTCTTTAAAGGGAGCATATTTTGCTAAAGACGTCAGCTTTAAATACACCTCTCTTGGAACTTTTTATTTTGAAAAATTTCATATTCAACCCAATGTAAAAATTGATCTTCGTGGCTGTATCTATGATGATATCGATCCCATCAATTCTTGGGAAGAACTGACAGAACCGGTGCATCTCTATCCATACGATCGGCAACCCTTTTCACAGATTGAAAAGACCTTTCGTAGGGCAGGAAAGGATGATCTTGCTGATAACGTCTACTATAAGGGGAGATGCAGAGAATTTTCTGAAAATATTATCACAATACAAAAGCCATTTATATGGATAATTAGGCCACTCTGGTTGCTTAAATATCTGATATCCCCACTAATATTCACTGGAATCATATGGATAAATAGGTGCTTCTGGTTGCTTAAAGAAGGGGGCCTACAATTGTTAACTGGATACGGAGTTCGAGTCAAACGCCTCTTATTTTTCATCGTTCTCATACTTCTAGCGGGAACATATATCTTCAATCAGCCAGGAGCAGTTGTATTGAAACCAGAGGCAAATCAGACTCTTTTAATATGGCCTATGGATTCATATTTGGAGGCGTTTTATGTAAGTTTAAACCTCTTTCTTCCGATAGAAATCCCATCAGGGACATTTTGGAAACCCTCTCAAAATTTTGCTATATTTGGGACTTTACTAAAATTAGCCGGGTGGATTCTTGTTCCGATAGGTGTGGCAGGAATATCTGGGTTACTAAAACGTTCAAAATAATGAAAGCTATTCCATATATTGACCGCTTTTCAAACGTCAGTCTTGCACCTGAAAAGTAAACTTAGAAACCAATATATTGATTGAGATGCAAAATCCCTGAGCATCCTCCTGATGCCCCGTTTTTTAAGTTGTGCCATTTGGCCAGTACTCCTCTTTATCTAATTATGCATCAATTGACAATATATATAAAGGCACACATTTTTTAAGTTTCATATAATTTTATATACCTTAATAACAAATCACATCACAATGGCAAAAGCTGAAAAGGTATTAATTGAAAATAAATTATTAAAATCAATATTTAAAACAAAATTTCTTGATAAAATTACTGAATTCGAAACAGATATTTCTCCTATTGGTGTTGTTTTTATTAATGAAACAGAAATTGACGGAGATAAAAAAGGAATTCCAATTGTATTATCACACCACAACCGTGAAGAAATCAAAAATGGACAATTACATGTTGAATCACCAAACAGTGAATTAATGGAATTTTTCATAAAATTAATAGAGGAGGATTTTGATGAGTCTGAATAGAACATTAGATCCTGAAACGATATATTTAGATGATAGCAAATTAGATAATGAGATTTCGTATGAAGTTACTAAAGAATTAAAAGTAACTACAAAAATATCATTTGAAAAAGAAGATGTTATTACACATCTAGTGTCAGAAATTAAAAATTTGAAAGAAAAAGTTGGGAATTTGGAAAGAGAAAGATCAACAATAGCAGAGAATACTTTAATACAATTTTGGGATAATGAATATGATGACCAGTGGAATGAGTGTTAACCAAAGAGATATTATTTTAATTCCATTTCCTTATTCAGACTTGACACAAACTAAAAAAAGACCTAGTATAATCATTTCAAATCAAACCTATAATTCAAACAATGAAGATGTAATTTGTTGTGCTATTACCAGTAATCCAAGAAATTATGATAAGAGCATAGAGATTGCAAATGATGATTTAGACAAGGGCAATTTGCGTTATGAAAGCAGAGTGAAGCCAACAAAAATATTTACATTAGATAAAGGAATGATTGTGAAAAAACTGGCAAAATTAAATATTAACAAGAGTAAAGAAATTATAGCAAATTTAAATCAATCAATTGAGATTAATGAAAGTGTTTCTATCGACATAAAATAAAAACAATATTTCTATTTCAATGTGCCTTTTTTTATAATGTAATTTCTATGCACCCGTTAAAGATGCCCCGGACAGAGCGTAGTGTCAAGTCAACATCAAAGTGTCCGATTGTACGGTGTATTGATAGCGTATTTGGATACATTATAGGGTTGACTTGACAGTAGTTGAGTATCTTACATTGGAGTGCACCCCAAATAACGGACAGGTAGTTAAGTGGAATATTACTGAAATCCGGCCACTCTAAACATTGTGCTATACCGTCTATGCTCAGTCTCTAGTGTCAAGTCAACCATGAAACGTATAGTAACCATCTGCCATATATTATATGACGCTGGCGGATTTGAAAAAACCAGTGCGACACTTTACGCTTGACTTGACACTAGTACACTGC
>JAGLRT010000072.1 GCA_023136155.1 Methanosarcinales archaeon | reverse complement strand
AAATCACCAATCAGCCGGTCCGCTTCCCTGAACTCCTCTTCAACCGCGAACACATCATGTATCCTGTCAATACCATGCTTGAACAGGGTCTCATCATTCGCCAGATGGGTGCCAACATAGTGCTTCCGGTTCAGGCTCTCATGGATATCATGAAAAATATTGGCACCTGTGGAGACCAGGCAATCAATCAGCCTATGCCGGATAAGGTAAGTAATGATACCCCTCATACCGGCCGGAACCATAGCACCGGAGAGCCCCATCATGATAGTGACCTCATTCTCTTGCAACATATGGACCCATGCTTCCACTGACTCCCCCAGTTTCCTGCCCTGAAACCCGGTTTCGGTCATGGCACGGGTAATCTCATTGATGGTCCTGCCAGTTACATCCATCGGGACGGTTGGATGATTAGTAAAATGTTCTTTATTCATGGAAACAAAACCTAAAAATCAAGATATGTATAATCGTTAATCTCTTTTTTCATATTATTCAGAATGCTCTTAGCCATCCGAGGATTCAACTCATCTTCATTTACCGCCTTTTGTATGGATGATTCAATACTTTTCACCAGGCCCGGTCGGTTGAAATTGACCATTTTCAACACAGAACTCACATTATCCCCTTTGATGACCTTCTTGATTTCCCATTCGTCTTCACCCTTAACCACAACATGGACCTCATGCACCGCCCCGAACAGGTTATGGAGGTCACCGATGGCGTCCTGGTATGCTCCAAGGAGAAGTACGGCTATATAATAGGGCTGACTGTCCAGTGAATGCAATTCCAGCATTTCCTTCACGTCCGTTTTATCGGTGAACTTGTCAATCTCACCATCAGAATCACAGGTCATATCCAGTATAGTACCCACACATTCAGGCTGCGTGTTCAATTTTTGGATAGGTACGATTGGGAACAACTGGCCAATGGCCCAGAAATCCGGCATGGACTGGAACAGTGAAAAATTACCGATGTATTTTCTGGACATTAATTTTCGAACATAATGGAATTCTTCCGATTCGTTCCCGGTCTGCTTGATAAAACGGTGAATTTTGTAGCATATCTTGTAGAATAGTGCTTCACCCTTAGCTTTCTCTGCCAAGTCCAATTGGCCCAGGTTGAACATATTGATAAGTTCTTCCTTATACTCCAGACTGTCATGGTAGTATTCGCGGTAGTTCTTCACCGTAATCTCATTAAAACAGCTTTGGAATTTCTGGATGACATTAGAATCATCTTCAGTGACCTCAAAATCCACATTATGTATTATGGATTTTTCATACGCCAGATTGGTAATAAGCATGGAATGATATACTGCCACTGCCCTTCCACTTTCTGATACAATGGTCGGATATTCAATGCCTTCTTCATCACAAATCTCCTTAAGTGTGAACACCACATTATTGGTATATTCCTGCATGGCGTAATTGGCACTGGCATCGGACGAGGTCTTGCTGCCGTCATAGTCAATACCCAGCCCCCCGCCAATATTGAAGTATTCCAGTTCAGGAACTAGTTTCTTTACCTCTGCATATATCCTGGAAGCTTCCTTTACCGCATTTTGTATACGGCGAATCTCTGTAATCTGGGAGCCAATATGAAAATGCAGCATCTTCAGGTTCTGGATCATGCCATTACTTTTAAGTTTCTCAATTGCACTGAGTAGTTCGCCAGTTGTTAACCCAAACTTGGCAGCTTCGCCGCCTGATTCAACCCATTTGCCGCTCCCCCTTGAATATAACCGTATGCGAATACCCAAACCGGGATTGACACTAAGTTTTTTAGATTGTCTGATAATATCGTTTATCTCGTTCAACTGGTCTATCACCAGAATGATGTTCTTCCTGAAATGAGTGGCTTGCAGGGCTGTCTTTATATAAAATTTGTCCTTGTAACCGTTGCACACCAGCAACGATTCAGGGCTCAGTTTGAAGAACAGGCTCTCAATAAGTTCGGGCTTACTACCTGCTTCCAATCCATAGTTGTATTTCCTGCCCACCCTGACTATTTCTTCCACTACATCCCTGCGCTGGTTTACTTTCAGGGGAAATACGCCTTTATAGGAACCGGGGTACTGGAACTCATCAATGGAACGGCCAAATGAATCGTATAATTCATGTATCCTGCTCTCAAGAATCTGGGGAAAACGAAGCAGTACAGGTGGCTTTATCCGGTTCTTTTTCAAGTATTCAATAACCTGCAGTATCTCGACTTTGTCCTTACCTTTATCAGGCTTAACCAAAAGGTTGCCTTTGCGGTTTATGTCAAAATATCCGCTGCCCCAGTTATCAATGCCATATAGTTCTTTGGATTTTTCATTTTTCCAACCTGTTCCATCATCGATATTCTTCATTTTTCGCATTTGACATTGTCACTTCCAGATAATATTAAATTTAAATCTTAATAGGACTATTCAATTTAACTTTTTCTGTACAAACATGTTTTTAAGGATTAAACAATTTCATCTAACAATATTGAGGGATTGATATTATGACAAATGATGTTTTTTTCAGGTCAGCAGAAGACGTGGGACCCAAAACCAATCAGTTAGAGCAGATAAAGGAATTGTTTCCAAAAATATCACCAGTAAGTGAAGGCGATATCGTGGCAATCAAGATACATCCTGGCGAATATGGTAATACCACATATATCAGGCCCGTACTTGTCCGAACGGTGGTGGATCTGGTCAGGGATGCAGGTGGTATTCCCTTTGTCACTGATACTACTACACTTTACAAAGGCATGAAACTCAATGCTGCAGAATTGATATGGGCTGCCGGCATGAACGGCTTTACCCAAGCCAGCATGAACGCACCGTTCATTGTGGCAGATGGACTGCTTGGAGATGATGCAGTGAGTGTGGATATCGTGGGTTCGGTGCTGAAAAACATATCAGTGGCATCAGCCATCGCAAAAGCAGATTCCATGATCGTGTTATCCCATGCCAAGGGACATCCTGGTTCAGGATTCGGGGGTGCTATTAAGAACCTGGGCATGGGATGTCTAGATAAGGAAGGCAAGACCAGGGTTCATGAAGTCGGCAGGCCAACTATTGACCCTGAAAAATGCATCGCCTGCGGCGAATGTATCGATATATGTGCCTGGAATGCCTTGGTACTAGGGGATACTCAGGCCTGGGTAAACCATGAAATGTGCCGGGGTGAACTGGCATGTATGGACTCTTGCCCGCAGGAAGCTATCATTGCGCCTGATGATGTTGATGTGAAGATGCAAAAACTGTTGGGTGAGGCGGCATTGGGCCCTGTCAAGTGCCTGTCTGGCAAGATTGGTTATATTAACTGGATATATGACCTGACACCGGGATGTGATTGTTTCAATTTTTCAGCCCCTCAATTTGTAGAAAATGTTGGAATTACAGCTTCTACTGACCCGGTTGCAGTAGATGCGGCAACAGTTGACCTCATAAATGGGAAGATGGGGCATCACGGCAGGAGTATAACTGATGTGTGGGGGGTCGACCCGATTGTTCACTTAAGGTTTGCCGAGCAGATAGGGTGTGGAAAAATGGAATATTCCCTGTTAAAATGAAGCATTTATCTGAATCATTATACTCCACAGCTCTGCTGTGGTTGGGACAAACTATGGTCTATGCAACATCAGTAGCTTGAGACATGAGATACCCCACAGCTCTGCTGGGGGGATATTCATTTTCGGGACAGCATGATTAGTCTATTACCGCAAAAATTGTTGATTGTTTTATTTTTCATTGTACGGTTTACTTATGCAAAAATTGTTATATGTACATGGCTGTTGCAATCCAAAAATCTATATACTATATTCTCTTATGGAAGTCTCACATTATTGCACAGAGCGCCGATAGTGTAGTGGTTATCACCGTGGCTTGCCAAGCCATGAACTCGGGTTCGAATCCCGATCGGCGCACCATTCTACATTTCAGGCATCTGTTGACTGTTTTTTATATTTAATAACGCAAACCTTATAGAACATTGAAATAGTAACTATTGTTCGTATGTCTCGTATACTTATTAAGAATGGTTATGTAATTACCATGGACAGTCCGCCCATTAGGGACGGGGTCGTCCTGATAGAGGATAATAAAATTACTTACGTGGGTAAGGAGATACAACAGGCAGAGCAAGTTATCGATGCAAAGGGTTGTGTGGTTATGCCAGGTCTGATAAATGCTCACAACCATGCCGGAATGACTTTATTTCGTGGATATGCCGATGACCTGCCACTGAAAAAGTGGTTGGAAGAACAGATCTGGCCTGCAGAGGCTAAACTCACGGACGAGGATGTATATTGCGGCACCCTATTGGCCTGCCTTGAAATGATACGCTCAGGGACGACTGCTTTTGCAGATATGTATCTTTACATGGATCAGGCTGCCAGGGCAGTGGAAAAATCAGGCTTAAGGGCATCACTTTCCCACGGCATGATCGAACTTTTTGATGAAGGCAAGGGGGATGCAGACCTCAAAGAAGGTATACGTTTTGCTAAAAAATGGAATAATGCAGCAGACGGCAGGATAACCACAATGTATGGCCCACATGCACCAAATACCTGCAGCCGGGAGTTCCTGGCCAAAGTTAAGGAACAGGCAGAAGCAGATAACATCGGGATGCATATCCATGTACTTGAGACAAAAGCAGAACTTCTCGAAATGAAAGACAAATATTCAATGTGCAGTATCCATTTACTGGACGAAATTGGTATTCTGGGACCAAGTGTACTGGCAGCCCATTGTGTATGGCTGTCATCCGGCGACATAGATATCCTGGCCGAAAGAGGGGTTAACATTGTACACTGCCCTGTGAGTAACATGAAACTGGCATCAGGAATCGCACCTATACCTGAACTATTGAGCAGTGGTGCCAATGTTGCACTGGGTACGGACGGATGTGCATCAAATAACAGCCTGGATATGTTCGATGAAATGAAAACTGCTGCACTGTTGCATAAGGTCAATTCCACGGACCCTACGGCACTCCCTGCACACCAGGTATTGAAGATGGCAACTGTAAATGGTGCGAAAGCCCTCAAAATCCCTGGAGGGAAATTAAAGGCTGGCATGCTTGCTGATATTATTATAGTTGACATGCAAAAGCCACATCTGTTACCTAATCATGACCTGGAATCCCATCTTGTGTATGCTGCAAGAGGGTCGGATGTCAGGACAACCATTGTAGACGGCAAGGTATTGATGGAAGATGGTATTATAATGTCCATGAATCAGGAGAAAGTTATGGAACAGGCTGCCTGCGCTGCGGAAAATCTTATAAAGAGGGTCAAAGAACAGTCAAATTAATATTTAAGGAGACTTACAATGCAAACTGACATGATAGAATCAGGAAACATGAAGATTGAATGGGCACGTAAACATATGCCTGTACTGGCCAAAATTCGGGAAGAATTTGAAAACGAACAGCCTCTTGTCGGACATATTATAGGAATGGCACTGCATGTTGAAGCAAAGACTGCTGTTCTTGTTGAATCCCTGGCCGCTGGCGGTGCAGAAGTGGCTATTTGCGGGTGCAATCCTTTAAGTTCACAGGATGATGTTGCAATGGCACTGGATACCAGGGAGAACATTTCGTGTTTTGCAAGGTACGGCTGCTCAGATAAAGAATATTATGATGCAATTGAAGCGGTACTTGACCGTAATCCTAACATTACAATTGATGACGGTGGAGACCTGATTTTCAAACTGCATACTGACCGTAAGGACCTTATTCCCAGTATCCTGGGTTCATGTGAGGAGACTACCACAGGTGTGCACAGGCTTAAAGCCATGGAACGGGATGGCGCCCTTAAGGTGCCGGTAGTTGCTGTGAACGATGCATTGACCAAATACCTTTTCGATAACCGTTATGGGACTGGTCAGTCCAGTTGGGATGGTATTATTCGTACTACCAACCTGCTTGTAGCAGGTAAGAATGTGGTGATAGCTGGTTACGGATGGTGTGGTCGTGGAGCTGCCATGCGTGCAGATGGGCTTGGTGCCAATGTTATTGTTACTGAAGTGGATGCTATACGCGCTCTGGAAGCAAAGATGGATGGTTACCGTGTTATGCCTATGATAGATGCAGCAGTAATAGGTGATATCTTTGTCACTACTACAGGAAATATTGATATTTTAACTAAAGAACACTTTGAGGTCATGAAAGACGGTGCCATACTTGCAAACTCAGGACATTTCAATGTGGAAATAAATCTAGAACAGTTGGAAGATATGGCCTTATCTGTAAAAACGGTACGTAACAACATTAAAGAATACAAAATAGGCAACAGCCGAATAAATGTGTTAGCAGATGGACGGCTGGTTAATCTTGCAGCCGGTGACGGGCATCCTGCTGAAGTCATGGACATGAGTTTTGCCAACCAGGCTTTATGTGTCAAGTTGATTGCAAAGAACAAACTTAAACCTGGAGTGCATCCAGTACCCGAAATCATCGACATAAAGATAGCTAATTTAAAACTTGAAGCGCTGGGGATTTCAATCGATAAAATAAAACCTCACCAGTTTAATTATATGGAAGCATGGGAAACAGGAACCTAAAAGGATTTGACAAAAATCCTTTCAACTTTTCATGGTATATATTATAAAATTTTCTCCCCAAATCTTGTTCGCTTTATACATTGAGACTATTTTCCCTAAAATCGTTCACTGCCTGTTAATTTAGAAAACTTTATATGTGGTATCTGGCAATCCACTATAAACTAGTCCACACTAGTTTTTGGACATAAATAGTGAAGTGATTAGGTTACAATGTGATTTAATCTAGCTATTAATATTTATATAAAGTATAGGAGGATGGATAGAACAATGGTTGATCCAATAGTAATGGACATGGGCATTGTTGCACTTACCGGAGCACTGGCTACTATTGCCGGTGCGGCTGAAGACCTTGAGTCTGATGTCGGCTCTCAGAGTAATCCGAACTCGCAGGTGCAACTTGCCGCTCAGATGAATTTTCCACACAGGATCTTTAACAAGGCCATCTCCGGTGAACCACCAGCTTACGGACTATGGTGTGCTTCCGGAGCAACAGTGGCCAGCGTTTTAATGGCAAAGGAAATGTCAATATTTTTTGCTATCGCAATAGGCTCATTCGTAGCTGCAATAATCCTGGGATTATTTTCAGTAACCGCCCACATGGGACGGACTGCAAGTCAGAAAAGATTTAAACAACCGGCTTATATGGACATGGTCATCGGACATGTTCCATCAATAATGGCACATGGATATATTGCAATATTTTGTATTGTAGCATTTTCATACATAATGGACCACTTTATGGGACATCCCTTCCCACTGCCGCTTTTGGCATTCCTGTGGGGAGTTGCAGCTGGTGCAATAGGCTCATCAACTGGTGATGTACACTACGGAGCAGAACGTGAGTTCCAGAACCAGCCTTTCGGATGCGGATTAAATGCTGCATTCTCAGGTAACATAGTTAGAAAGGGTGAAGCAGGTCTTCGTAATGGTATAGATAATGTTTGGGCATGTGCGAAGTTGGGAGGTCCCCTGACAGGACTTGCCCTTGGTATGACCGTATTCCTTGATAACTGGAGAACGACAGTTTTCGAAGGAATGAATACAATAATTGCTGGTCTTATTATCGTAATGATCCTGATACTTGCCAATAGGATGGTTGAGGTCAAAGCAAGAAAGGCATACGGACCATACAAGGATGAAGATGGAGGCGAAGTAGCATGATTGACATAATGACAATCATACTTATTACATTGGGAGGAATTCTCATTGGTGTAGGTGTGCACTTTATACCTGTGGGAGGTGCCCCAGCGGCTATGGCCCAGGCAACAGGCGTGGGTACGGGTACGGTGCAATTGGCTGCCGGTGCAGGTCTGACTGGACTTATCAGTGCTGGATTCATGTATAATCACCTGGCAATTTCCGGTACATTCACTGGTTTGGATTACTTAATGGTGGTTGCGTCAGGAGCAGTAGGTTCAATGATTATGATAACCGTTACCATGTTTGTTGGCCAGCTGGTTTATGTCTATGGAGTAGGTGTACCACCAGTATCAGCAAAGGTCAAGAAAGACCCCATTACCGGTGATGTGCAAGACTTATATGTATCAAGGGGCACAGAAGGACACGGAGTTCCTACAGTCAGTTTTGTGAGCGGTACCATCGGTGGTTTGCTCGGAGGTTTAGGCGGTTCAATGATCTATGTCCAGTTAATGCAAATTGTTGGTGACCCATCTAATTCAGGTGCTGTAGCACTTGCAGGTATATTTGCCACAGGAGTGTTCTATGTGAACTCTGTATTGGCTTCTTATAATATAGGTGGTACAATCGAAGGTTTCCATGATCCTAAATTTAAAAGAGTGCCAAAAGCAATTGTTTCCTGCCTGATAGCTTCACTATTGTGTGCTATCATTGCAGTACCGATCATGGGAGGTGTTGTGTAATGTCAACAGCAGCAGGAGGACCCGCAGGAGGGGGAATTGCCCCAACTCAGATGATTATTCTCGGTGCAGTTGGCGGACTTGCCGGAATATACCTTACAATGCTTAATCAGGCCATGGATACAACAATATTCTCATTCCTGGGCGGCATAGGTGCAATATTTGCAGCAGTCTGGGGTGCGGATGCAGTACGACGTGTATGTAGTTACGGTCTGGGTACCGGTGTACCTTCAATTGGTATGGTGGCACTCGGTATGGGTATTGTAGCAACCATGTTCGGATTGACTTTACCCGAAGTATCAGGAATTCCAACCATTGCAGGCCCGATCATATCATTCATTGTAGCAGCAATAATTGGACTTCTTATAGGTCTTATGTCTAACAAGATACTTATGATGAATATCCCGATCATGGAAAAATCCATGGTTGAGATCGCAGGTGCAGGAGCACTTGTCATGATCGGCCTGTCAACAGCCATTGCAGGAAGTTTTGATATAGTAGCCATAATGCCGGCAGTAGTTGAGACAGGATTCATTGCACTGGTCTTTATTGGTGGTGCAATGACGATATTACATCCATTCAATGCCTGCCTCGGTCCTGACGAAAAACAAGACAGGACTCTAGGGGTTGCAGTTTCGAAAGGAGCACTTATTATGGCACTTGCTGGATTTGCATCTTTGGCAGTTGAAAGTATGGACGCTATGTCTGGTGCTTTGACCACAATAGTAGGCTTAGTAATCTGGGTGGTATATTTCAAGAGGTTCATGAAACATTCCCATCGTGATTCATACTTGGTCACAGGTACAGGTTTACTGCCAACAGAGGAGGAATTAGAATGAGCCACGTAAGAGTTGCGCCTGAATTCCATCTGATATTGGAACCAATGTCGGGTATCATGGCAGAGGAAAATGATGATACACTTGAGTATTCTCTGGATCATATATCAACAGTGGTGGACGAACTGGACCTGGTTGTAACCGACATGATGAACTCATTGGGTCCGGATAAACCTCTACTGTCAACATTCCCTGGTCGGGAGAAAGCTGCAGTAACTGCAGGTGTATGGACGAACATATTTTATGGCTTCATAGGTGGTCTATTACTGATGACCTTCTTTGCCATATTATTGAAATTAGGAGGCATGTAAATGGCTGATAAAAGAGAACCATCAGTTGGATGGCCTGTCATGAAGGGTGAATACGAGATCGCCGACCCCAATAATCCGGTTGCGGTGGCCACGTTAGGATCCCATCTTGCGGCAGGACCTCATCTTGAAGCAGGGGCTTCCATTACAGGTCCATGCAAGACAGAAAATATAGGCATTGAAAAGCTTGTGGCCAATATAATCTCAAATCCAAATATCAGATTCCTTCTGATTACAGGTTCAGAGGTAAAAGGTCACCTTACCGGAGATGCCATATTAAAGATACATGCTAATGGTACCAAGGAGAACAGGATTGTCGATGCAACGGGAGCGATACCCTATATCGAGAACCTGACTGATGAAGCAATTGCCCGGTTCCAGGAACAGGTCGAATGTATTGACTTAATCAACACTGAAGACCAGGGACAAATATCTGCAAAGATAAAGGAACTTGCTGGTAAAGACCCGGGTGCCTTTGATGCTGAACCGATGGTAATTGAACTCACTGAAGAAGGTGAAGGTGAAGACGAATTCGAAGGTGTCAGACCAATGGCAGCAGAAGTCGCTCTTATCCAGTCAAGAATCCGTGACGTAGAAGGTGCGACAACTGATATAGGCAACCTGAATAAATTCGCATCAGGTGTCTATTCCGGTAAGATCGAAGGAGTAATGATGGGACTCACTCTGTCACTTGGAATTCTTGGATTACTCATCATGGGAGGTGTATAAAATGGCTGAAGACTCAGACGAGTATGTCTACGGAACAGGAGTTCCCATGGTTGTAAAACCACCAGGTGCCGGTAATTTCGATAAACTTCTTGAGAGTATCAGGTACAAGGGACAGCTTATTGCCAGAAATCAAAAACTGGATTCTGGAGTTGCTGCTGGCTTCGAAGGTCTTGTCATTGGATTTTTATTTGCAGCCATAATGGTAGGACTGCCCATTGTTCTCAGTGGAGGCATCTAACATGGCTGAAAATAAGGTCCCTGAGATTATAGTGGATGCTACAGATTATCAGGAGGTCATCAAGAAACTTGACCTCATTGATGAAAAGATAGAATTCACAAACAGCGAGATGCAACAGAGAGTCGGTAAACGACTGGGCAGAGACATAGGAATACTGTACGGCATATGTATTGGACTTATTCTTGTGGTAATCTATCTATTGATAGTGGCCACATTGGGATTAACTCCCATAACCACAGTTCAATTACAGGAGGGGGAATCCCTTTTGTCAGCAGTAATAAGAATATTGTTATGAGGTGATAATAGATGTTCAGATTTGATAAAGAACAAGAAGTCTTTGATTTTGGCGGCGTAAAGATGGGAGG
>JAGLRT010000071.1 GCA_023136155.1 Methanosarcinales archaeon | reverse complement strand
GCCCTGACCTGATCAGGGGGGAGGTTGTTAAGGTTTTTGTTGTGCTGAAGGAGGGGTATGTGCCTTCGGATGAGCTTGTGGTGGATATCCAGCAGTATGTCAAGCAGGTGGCTGCTCCGTATAAGTATCCGAGGGAGATTGAATTTGTTGAGGAGCTGCCTAAGACTATTAGTGGTAAGATTAGGCGCAAGGAACTGAGGATGAAGGAGTTTGAGGAGAAAAATGGTGTGATCGAAGAGCTTAAGGAGAAGGGGTTGTGGTTTAGGTAAGGGAGAGTCAACGACCTCGGAATGCTTCGTAAATTTTGAAAAATCAATCCTGCTCATGCTAATTCATCCTGTGTAAATTTAGTTCGCTTACAGATTAAACCCTTCCCTGGACATTTGCAAGCGACTCGAGATTGTTTCGCACCGTTGCTGTGTAAGGATGTTCTTCGCCCAGGAACTTACGAAATATTTCCCTCGCCCGCTCAAAGTGTTCATTTGCCCCCTTCAAGTCTCCCTTATCTTGCAAACCGCGGCTGAGTCCTTTGACATGGTAACAGTAATCCATCGTCTAATATCCCACAAAGGGCATTTATTCCAATAACTACCTCCTCCCGCTCACCATATACACCACCGCACCCACAACCATAAGCCCCCAATAACTGACCGCCCTGTCAAGTATGGCAATAGCAGCCGCTACCCCCACATCTACTCCCACCAGTACTAACACCCCAACAATGGCAAACTCCACTGCACCCAGTCCGCTCGGCGTAATTGGAAGTCCCGAAACAAGTGCTGCAGATAATGCCACAAATACAATTAATGATAGCCCAATGCCAATATTATGGGCCGAAGAGAGGGACGCTACCACACAATACAGGCGGGCAGTTTCCATGCCCCATATCACAATGGTATAGAAAATAATTGAAAATATTGAACCCTTGCCAGCCGATTCATGTAGCCCCTCAGCGAAATGAACAAATGCAGGTCTCAGTTTTGAAGGAAGCCAACCTGCAATTGTTATCTTTCCAGACGAAAAACCAACCATTACAGAAATAAGAATAACCAAAATTGCAAAACCGAAAGCCAAAGACACCCTTATAGCATGTGGTATGTCTGTTCCAAATACCAAGATGCTGGAAACCCCCATCAGGATGACCAGCAGCAGCACATCATAAATGCGCTCAACATAGACCGTACCGAAACTTTTTGATATTGGTACACCCCATGCTTTTTTCGCCAGGTAGCCCCTGTAAACATCCCCCATCTTAGCAGGTACCAGAGTGTTTGCGAACCAGGATAGCATGAATATCTCACTGGCATCCTTCAACCCTGCTTTAACCCTAATATTGTTGAGCAGTAACCTCCAGCGCTCACCTCTTACAGGCAGTGACCCGAAATACACAGCCGCTGCAGCAACAATGTAACCAGGCCGAGCGTCCTGAATAACCTCGATAATCCTGGTAAACTCTATCCTTGAGAACAGCAGGTATAACACAAATAGCGCCACTGCAAAAGATAACAAGGTACTGGGCTCAGTGAGCCTCTTTACAGGCGAGACCGACTGGTCATTATTCACCATTATCTCACCACTCGATAAATATGGACATTAGGATTGAAATACACCAATTCGAACCTGCCCGGATTCTTATCAAAGAGCTTCCTGGCATCAGGACCACCGTACCTCTCTTCCTCCACACCACCCACATAAATATACTCCACCTGGTATCGATCAAGTATCTGGTTCACAGTACGCATATCACTGGACATGTACACCTGCGGAACATCAGACCACCGCTCATCAATGATCTCGGCCCGGTTCCTCCAGTTATTTTCATGCCCAGCCCATCCGATTACCGTAGGCAGGCCAGTGAAGGTGGTCACATGGGTGTTCAGTCTGTACGTATTGCCAGGGCTCTGAAGTACTACAGGGGTGCCGTTGAGATTGTTGAGCCACATTATGGCATTGTATTCATTTTGATACTCCTGACTGAAATATGCAGTACCGTCAAGAGTAGGCGTGTTCTTGAAATTATCAGTGCGTGAATATGTGGCAAATACAGGATACGATAGTGCAGCCAGTATCAGTATGACCGATACTATTGCAAAGGTCTTGTTCCGTTCGCCCATTACTCCTTTACGGTTCCACATGTGGTAGAATGACACACCGGCTGCCAGCGCCCAAACAAGCCAGTGTTGGACATATATCTTGAACACAGTATTGAACCTGATATATTCGGGAGATTGAGTCCCAAACGAGTCCTGTATATAAAAGAGTTCACAAAACAGTGATAGCAATGCACCCAGCAATATGAGCAAATAAATGAACTGGCGGTTAGGGTCATCCTCTTTTACCATATTGTAAACCGACATTACAATTAACGGAAGGACTATGACAAAAATCTGGATGTTAGCCAGATAAGCCGCAATAGCTGCAAGGACAAAGCCGGACAACACCAGTTTCAGATCCGGATGATAGCTATCATAAAAACGATCAACAGCGTACACCAGAATGAAGAACAGCAAAATACCGAACACTCCAAAATAGAATATAAGCGGAGTCTGGCCGTATGTAACCAGCTTTATGGAATGCGACACGCTATTGGCTATCACATGGTAGGGTAGGTACAGTACGATACTACTTATGCCCACAATAGCACACATACCCACAGTACTGGCATATTCATTTAGAGACGGGGCCTTGATCCGGCCCACAAAACTGCGTTGCTTCCCTGATGTGGCAGATACCCGTATTCTCCATGCCAGCATAACAATAACAAAGAATATGGCATAAGTGGGATAGTCCCAGGAGTTCAACGGGAACATGAATCCCAGTAACAGGACGATCACTGCCAGTGCAGGCTTGTTGTATTCCTTATCCTGAAGCAGCAAATTCAACAACAAGGCAATCATTAAAAGCTGGAATGCTATTGCAATCATATGGGCATGCAAGTCTGCCTGGATGAAACTGAAATAAGGGAACTCGTTGATAGTGTTTGGAATCACTCTGCTGGTGGGCCAGTAGTTGTATGTAGACAGACGTGTCAAAACATCCCCGGTAGGCACATTGAAAATACTATAATATTTTGGAATGAACAATATCACCAGCAGCTGGACAAAACCTGCCAGATTTCCGAATATTACCACAAACGCCATGACCACTATACCAAATATACGACTTCGGGTCAAATGTTCCCCCAGCCCGTAAGCTGCCGTAGCAGACAGAGCGAACATGGATGCAACACCCAGGTTAAACCCTATAGTTGGTAGGACGCCTGAGAGTTTTATCAAGTTGGCAGCCACCAGATAACCAAAATAATAGTATTGCATGGGTTCCCCTGCAAGCCATGGGTCCATAGGAGGGAAACTGGTGCTTCGGAGTATGATATTGATAAAACTCATATCCATGAACTTCTCGCCTCCGGTCCAGTATATCTCGGGTCGGTATGCACGCAGGATAACAAATATCAGGAAAGCAACAGTGAACAATACTTCAGACCTTATCAGTGCTTTTCGGTCAAAAGGATATCTTTTGAAGAAGAATATGACCATTGATATGGAAAACACAATCAACAAGCTGATGCCTATGATAATTGTGCTGTAATCAAAACCCAGGTAGGTAAGTACCCATGAGAAGTATGTCACCAGGACAAGACCAAGTATCTTAGACAGGGACACACCCTTGTCCTGAAGATTCCTGAATATCCATGCAGTAGCGGGCATGGCTGCCAGTCCTATAAGTTCAAGAACCACCCACCATTTTATTATTTCAAACCATTCCATAACTGACTCGCTGATGTTATTTGTTTTTCTTAATATCCAACAATTCCGGCCACTTCATATTGAATTTTGTAAGATATATTGCCCCGAATACCAATGTAACTGAGTTCTTGATAATATGGTCTATCACTGCTGCTGCTGCTCCCACATATCCGGCTATACCTGCGATTCCAAATACAACGGTAAGTGAGGCTTCGTAAGTACCAATGGCACCTGGTGTGATCGGGAACATCTTGGCAAGGTTTCCGACTGCCACTGCCAAAAATACAATTGCTATTAACGTTATCATGGAGGATGTATTATGCACAAATGGGAATGCAGTGAGGACAATGTAGCAGGTGAGTATATCGATGGTCCAGATTGCCAGTGATGAAAAGAATACTATAATGAAGTCTTTTACATTGGAAGATACTGTGAATATCTCATCAATGAATTTCCTGGCAATACCGGCCACCATGTCAGTATAGTCACCAGTCCCCGAAAACCTGAATATGATGCGTTCAACTGGGGATAAGCCGTCCCTGCCCCGCGATGAGAGGAAAAATACACCAGCAAAGAACAGTGCAATAACTGCAACTGATGATAATATCAGGGGTATTATCCAGTTTTCTACTGACCTCTCGGCCGTCACGACCAGGACTGACAGCACTCCGATGACCGTTATGGCAATGATATCAAATATCCGTTCTACTGCCAGCGATGACATGCCTGTGATCAGGGGGATGTCCTTTTCCTTTTTCAGGATATATGCCCGTGAGATATCGCCAATCCTGGCCGGAAGTATCACGTTTGCAGACTGGCTCATGAATATTGTACCGGTGATGAAGTTCAGGTCATGAGCATGGCCCAACCGCATGAGTATGTGCTGGTACCTGAGCCCCCTCACCGGCCATGAAAGAAGGTAGACAACAACTGCTAAGCCAAACATCTGTGGTGATGCTGATAATGTAGCCTGCCATACATCCTCTATCCCTACCAGCGTGAATATGAGGAACAACATCATCAGTGCCAGGATAAACGTTAATATGACCTTTCGTTTGCGTCCCATGTGCGGGGCGCTCAACTGCCATCTAAGCCGCACTATCTGGCTGCCCATACCAATCACGTCCTTGACCAGGTCAACCTTGGTTGCACCACCATGGCGCCACCTAACCGGGAATTCCTTTACTTCGTAACCGGCATGTTGTGCCCTGACGAGCAGTTCGGTATCCCAGAACCAGTGCTCGTCTTCAACTGAATCCATGAGTTCGAACAGGGAGCTCCGCTTGAATGCCTTGAATCCGCACTGGTGGTCATACAGGCTGGAACTTAACATGGTACGTGTAAGAAAATTAAAGCCTTTGGAAGCAATACCACGTTTCATGGAACGCTTTACATCACTGGACGGCATCATCCGGGAGCCAGTGGCAAAATCATATCCATCCCTTCTGATAGCTGCAATCAACTCCTCAAGGTGTGCCATATCGGTAGCAAGGTCCACATCAATATAACAGAGGACTTCACCCTGAGCGGCCTTGAAAGCACGGTTAAGTGCCCGGCCCCGGCCCTGTCTTTCGTCATTGTGAAGATGCACTACATAATCCAGTTCAGATGCAAGTTGGGATGCAATGCGGTCAGTACCATCAGTACTGCCATCCTCTGCGATTATAATCTCGAAAGAGTTTGTTATCTGTGACAGGGTCTGTGCCGTAGTAACTACAGTGTCATGTAAGCGTTTTTCTTCATTATAAGCTGGTAATACAAGTGAGATTTCAATGCTAATAGCTGATTCTCCTGTTGTTTTTATATATTTGATATGGGGTGAACTGTGTCATTTATAGTATTAATGATTACTATAATTTCCGTCAAATTATAGAGGGAAGTCCATCCTCATTGGTTTTCCTGTATCCTTCATCATTGGTCAGTCGATGGATAAGCGGGCGCAATTCCGGACTGAACCATCCATCCAGGATATATTGGGGATAGATGGGGAGTCTCTCACGAAGCATTATATCACTCCCTACTTTTTGCTCCAGTTCCTCCACATCAGGCCATTTATGTTTAGGGTTGATATGGTCAATAGTCTCGGGGGATATACCGCCCAGATCAGAGGCACCGTGTTCGATAAGCACCCCTGGCGAGATGAGGTTGGGCGGTACCTGTACAGCCACATCATCAGGCAAAATATGCCTTGCCTGTTCGACTGTCCAGAGCATTTCTTCAAAGGACGGGGGCTCATGTCCGGCCATGGATGTGCCTGGTTTTGGCGTAAAATTCTGAATAATAACTTCCTGGATATGCCTGTACTTACGATGCAAGCTTGTAATGGTTTTGAGGGACTCCACCCGGTCAGTCCTTGTCTCGCCAATACCCACCAGCAGTCCAGTGGTAAAAGGTATCTTCAATTTCCCTGCATTTGCAATACTTTCGATCCTCTTTTGCGGTACTTTGCCCGGACTATCGTCATGTGCCTGCAAATGAGCAGTCGTCTCAAGCATCAATCCCATACTGGCATTTAAAGGTTTGAGCATTGCAAGTTCTTCATACGACAACACGCCCGGGTTGCAGTGGGGCAGCAATCCTGCCTTAATAGCCATGTGGCACAGGTCAAGCAGGTAATCCAGGGTGC
>JAGLRT010000070.1 GCA_023136155.1 Methanosarcinales archaeon | reverse complement strand
TACCAATTTATTTGTAGTGGATACGTATTTTCCGACGATCTCAATCTGATTATTCCCCACTACATTCATTTTCAATACATTTTTAACATATTGGTGCACATTTTAATATGGTGCACCATGATAAAAGATATCTATGACGTTGATTTTCCCTGTAAACGCCTGAAAGTGATAATCGAACAGATCGTGCCAGATATTGTTTTGCGCTGGAAGTCCCAGAAAATTGATGAAGAAGAGATTAATAAAAACCTGGGTAACAGGCGAAGGCGGGCATATGAGTTGCTTGAAAAATGCCGCTCGAAAAACATTACAGCAGAGGAAATTGAAGAAAAGTTCAAATGGGCGTATAAAGAATTGAAACTGGACTATCCTTTTGCTGAGCAAACCTGAATCGTAATTAGAAATTAGAAACATTTATTTAACTTCTACTCTTATCAAAACCGGTGATTTATTGGTAAGCGTTAAGCGCGCTCTTCTTAGTGTATCAGATAAGACAGGAATAGTTGATTTTGCAAAAGCACTCACTGATATGGGTGTTGAGATAATCTCTACAGGCGGTACTGCCCGCACCGTGAGGGATGCCGGCATAACTGTGAAGGATGTTTCTGACATAACTGATTTTCCAGAAATGATGGATGGCAGGGTCAAGACATTGCACCCCAAGATACACGGTGGTCTGCTGGGATTGCGAGATAACAGTGAACATATTGCCCAGGCTCAACAGCATGATATACAATTTATTGACTTGGTAGCGGTCAACCTGTATCCTTTCAGGGAAACCATAGCGAAAAAAGATGTGACCCTGGATGACGCCATCGAGAACATCGATATCGGCGGCCCCACGATGGTACGTGCATCGGCCAAGAACTACAAGCATGTAGCGATTGTCACAGACCCGGCTGACTACCAGAATATTATATCTGAACTTCAGACTAATGGCAGTGTATCAGCTACTAACATGGAAAAACTGGCAGTCAAAGCCTTCAGGCACACTGCAGATTATGATTCCGCAATTGATACCTACCTCAGCAAACAATTAGCTGGCGAGGATGTTTTACGGTTAAAGTTTGTTTCAGGCAAAACGCTGCGGTACGGGGAGAACTGGCACCAGTGGGCCAAATTCTATTCACAACCGGATGTAGAGGGCGCATCACTTTCAAAGGCTGTGCAGCATCACGGAAAAGAAATGTCATATAACAATTATGTGGATGCCGATAATGCCATGCAAACCATAATGGAAATGCAGGGTGTCCCTGCAGCCTGTGTGGTCAAACACAACAACCCCTGCGGCTTGGCTACCGGGGACACGCTTTACAGTGCGCTCTCAGCGGCATGGGACGGCGACCCCATATCAGCATTCGGCAGTATCATATGTTTCAACAAGACCGTAAACCTAGACACTGCCATGTTCATGAAAGGAAAATTTGTCGAGCTTATACTGGCGCCCGGATTTGAACCGGAAGCACTGGAGTTTTTGAAAGAGAAAAGCAAGGACCTCCGCCTCCTGGAGTTACCTGAAATGGACGAAGGCATCAAGGTAGATAGCAGATTTACCCATATCATGGGCGGAATGCTGCAGCAGTCCAGGGACATTGGTGTGTTTGAAAAATGGGATGTAGTCAGCGAACATGAGTTCCCTACCTCCAAACGCGGCCTGGCAGAGTTCTCAATGGCAGCATGTAAGCGAACTAAATCCAATTCAGTGATTATTGCATGGGAATACTCGAAGGAGCGCTACATGGTACTGGGTATGGGCGCTGGCCAGCCCAACCGTGTGGATTCCATACGCAAACTGGCAATCACCAAAGCCAGGGAAAATCTCGAATTGATATATGAAAAAGAAAAAACTGATGTGCCATTTAACGATTACGTAAAGGATGTTATGTCTGAATGCGTACTCTCGTCAGATGCTTTCTTCCCCTTTGATGACAGCATCATCCATTCAGCAGAGCATAACCTTCAGTATATTGTATCTCCAGGAGGAAGTATAAAGGATGAAGAGGTCATTGCTACTGCAAACAGGCTCAAAGTATCGCTGGTGTTCACAGGGATGCGACATTTCAATCATTAAAATTTAGTGACTAATATGAAAGAAGATAATGGATTCAATAACTATTACATTGCATTGATACTGCTGGCAGCAGTCCTTGTTGTCATGATGTTTGTATCAAACAATGCAGGTGGACCTGTAGTTGAAGTGGGTGATACAGTGATGATGGATTACACCGGCAAATTGTTAGACGGTGATGTTTTTGACACATCTGATCCTGAAATTGCCATTGGTGCCGGCCTATATGAACCAGAACGCTCATACAATCCCCTGGTATTTACAGTCGGCGGTGGGAGGATGATAGAAGGTATGGAAAGTGGTGTATTGGGTTTGAAAGAAGGTGAGAGCAAAACCTTAACCATTCCACCTGAGAAGGCATACGGTCAGGCAGACCCGACCAGGATACAGGTAATTCCGCTAATTGACGAAACACCGATGGAACAGACCTTCCCAAGGATAACCGAAATGCCTGCAATACAGTTCTCCATGAGTTTTGGAACAGAACATGAAGTTGGCGATACTGTCCAGTTGCCAGGTTCAACTATAGACTTTGAAATTGTGGAAATGGGAGATAATATTAATTTATCCTTTGCCCTTGGTGTAGGGGAAAATTTCTCATCCCAAGACCTGCCCTGGGACGAAACCGTAGTGGCTGTCAAATCCACAGATATAACCATAAGACATCAGGTGGAAGTAGGCGACGTCCATAACTTCCAGGGAACACCATGGAATTCTACGGTGATTGATATCACTGACACAAACATGAGAATACGGCACAATCCAATCCCGGATACCACAGTCCAGACTGCATACGGACCAATCCAGGTACGGTTCAATGAGACGGCCATCATTCTGGATCAAAATTTCTTCCTGGCGGGAAAGACTTTGGTATTCGATGTTGAGATAGTGTCTATTAAAAAAGGAGTTGCAGAGTAAACAATATATTTTCAATGCGAGGTGGGTAACAGCAACAAGCTGTTGCCTGCTATTTAGTTTTATCAAAACCTGTTTTTCAATACTTATTTTTAATTTAGTTTAACACCCGTAATACTGGTAATATCATTGTCCTGCATGGTAACACCGATAGTCCGCTCAGCAGCCTGCACCATGGGCTTTCGCAGACTCACCACAATAAATTGTGCAGTTTTTGATGACTCTTTGATACGTTTAGCCATCTTTTCTGCATTCGCACCATCAAGGTTCATATCCACTTCATCGAACGCATAAAACGGTGCAGGACGGTACTGCTGGATTGAAAACAACAGTGTCATTGAAATCAAACTCTTCTCCCCGCCTGAGCGTGACTCCATGCGCTGCAGGGTCTTGTCCTTTGGCTGGACCTTCATAGTAAGACCACCGGCAAAGGGGTCGTCTTCATTTTCCAGTATCAGTTCCCCGGGTCCATCCGATAGTTCAGGGAAAATAACCTTGAAATGTTCATTAATGCCGTCAAAGCATTCCATGAACGCCTGCTTCTTCATCTGTTCGTATCTGTGGATACGTTCAAGTATTTCCTCAAGTTCATGATTCAGGGTATCCCTGCGATATTTCAGGTCAATGCTACGCCGCTCAACCTCATCATATTCGTCAATGGCACGCATATTCACAGGCTCCAGTTTTGTCATAGCCCGAACAATGGACGCCATACGGGTCTGCACTTCCTCAAGAGTGGGCACCTCATCTGTCAGTTCCACACCCCGCTCATCCAGTTCAGACCTGTACTCCTTTATCTGTTCTGCAAGGGTGTCCCTGGTGGCGTTTAACGCTATCATCTGGCGCCGGGAGTTTTCAAGCCTGACCTTGACTTCCTCCAACTGCTTTTGCCAGGCACTGAATTCCATTTGTAAGTCTTCACGCCGTTTGCGCATATCAGCCAATTCAACATCCAGTTCATTCTCACGTTTTGTTTTGTCTTTAAGGGATGAATCCAGTTCAACTATCTTAGTACGCAACTCGTTAATCTTCTGGCGCAATTCCACTTTTCTGCCGTCCAGTTCAGCAAGTCGTACCTTTATTTCTTCAGTTTTATCGGTCGCGAATTTAGATTCAGTTTTCAGGTTGTTAATGTTACTCTCAATATCCCGGGTGCGGTTCTCCAGTCTGCGTATCTCATCCTCTATGCGCTGCGCCTGCTCGTTGAGTTCAGGCACTTTTGAACCTTTTAGCTGCTCTTCCAGCTCTTTGGCCTTACCCTCAAGTTTTACAATCTCCTTCTCAGATGTCTGCTTGTCATCCTCAATGCTTTCCATTTCACCACGCAGTTCAGCACTTCCGGCCTCAATCTCTACCCGTCCTACTTCTTTCTCGGTAATCAGTGCAGTAAGTCTCTCACCGCGGCTGTTAATCTCTTCAATGGCCATCTGCTTTTTGGCAATCACGGTTTCCAGCTCCCGCATCTCTGTCTGGACCGAAGCGATGTGACCCTCTACGCTGTCCAGTTTGTTGATAGCGGCACTGCGCCTTGATTCGTATTCAGTTATCTGTTCGGCCAGTTTAGTAATCTTATCCTCCTCAGTCGCTGCAAAGGATACACCACTGCGGCCGCGACTGCCTCCGGTCATGGCACCACTCTTTTCGACCACCTCTCCATCCAGGGTTACCATACGAAGCCCGCCCATTAGCCGCCTTCCAGTGTTCAGGTCTTCCACTACAATGGTGTCCCTGAACACATAGTTGAACGCAGGTTCATACTTTGAATCATAATCCACCAGATTAATGGCATAACCTATTACGCCCGCCATATTGGACACATCACGAAAACCTGAATTACCTGCCATCTTGTTCAACGGCAGGAATGTAGCTCTGCCGCCTCTCTGACGCTTGAGGAAAGATATGGCGCGGGATGCATCTTCATCAGTATCCACCACAATGCCCTGCATACGACCGCCGGCTGCAACTTCCAGTGCAATGGCATATTCCTGGTCCACCTTACCCAGCTGGGCAATGGTACCGTAGATGCCGGGCAGTTCCCTCATATCCTTGGCCTTTAGCACCTTCTCCACTGCATTGCTGTACCCTGATACTTCTTTGGCAGCCCTTATCCTGGCTTCTGCGGTCATATACTCCTGCTGCAATCCTCTCAAAGTATCATCCAGATCCTTTTGCACACTCTTTAGCTGGGCGCGGTTGGATTCAAGGTCATCAATATCATCAGAGAGTTCTGCCATCTGCTTGTTCACCCCTTCAATCTCCTGCTCAACATCCTCTCTGTCATCATCAGCAGACTTGATCTTTCGTTTAGAATCCTCAATTTCTTCCTCGATATCCTTGAGCTCTGCACTGCGCCGTCGCATGGCATCCAGCAAGCGATCCTCCAGGCGCATCAATTCGTTCTTGCGGTTGCGGGCCTCTTCCAGATCATTTTTTACTTGTGACAGTTCATCCCTGGTCCGGACAAAACGGGAATCCACTTCAGCTATCTTACTGCGCAGTATCAGCAGTTGGGTGCGCTGATCCTCTATCTCGCTGGCAATTCCAAGTTTGCGATTTTTCTCTTCCTCTATCTTTGATGAAAGTTCAGCCATCTTTTCCTTGATACCATCGATCTCTATGAGCCCTTTCCTGCGCTGGGTGTCCATATCAGATCTCTCTGATTCTGTGAGCGTGATGGTATTTTGACTGAGGGCGATTTCACCTTTTATCTCCTCTATTTGACGCTTTATTGCAATCTGTTCTTCCTCGCCCATGCTAGTTATCTGCGTATTGAGGGCCTTAAGTACAGATTCCAGTTCAGTCATTTTCTCCTGTTTTTTCTTGAGTAGTGCTTCCAGTTCGCTCTCACCTTCAAGCCGTGAACTAATCTCTTCAACTATTTTATCAAATTCATTTTGCGCATCCTTGAACTTGGAGAGCAGCATGTAGCCCTCGAACCGTAATTTCTCTTCCTGCAAACTCTGGTACTTCAGTGCCTGATCCCGCTCACGCTGCAGTTTATCCAGCTGGGCGCCAACTTCTGCCAGTATGATATCCACCCGCTCGATACGCTCCTTGACAATATCCAGTTCACTCATGGCACGGTCTTTTTTGTTATCAAATTCTGACACACCTGCTATCTCATCGATAATCTTGCGCCGTTCATTTGCTGTCATTTGGGTGATGTTGGCAACATCGCCCTGCATCACCACATTATAACCTTCAGGAGTGATCCTGGCCTTGGCGAGGATGTTATGAATTTCGGTTAAACTTGCCGCTTTGTCATTGAAATAATAATAACTGTAATATCCCGCATTGGTCTGGCGTACTTTCCGTGCAATCACCACTTCGTCGGCATCCAGCGGCATCTCACGGTCATAGTTGTCGAAACGTATGATAACCTGGGCATAATCAGGCTTTTTCTTTCCTTCCCCGTTATAAATGAGGTCAGTAAGTTTTTCAGCACGCATTGTCCTGGAACTGGAAAGACCGAGACAGAAAAGTATGCCATCCACAATATTAGATTTACCGCTACCATTAGGTCCGGAGATGGTAGTAAAACCGTCAAAGAAAGGAATCTTTACTTTCCTTCCAAAAGACTTGAAGTTCTGGAATTCTATTTCTTTTATATGCACCTAATACCTCGTGATGCACTTATGCATTTTAGGATGTTTTTCTCAGTATATGATGTATAACTTCATGTACTCAAGTAACAGCAAGCGTCAGTGAGTAGTTTCCTGTTACAACAATGCTATTTCTTGTATTCGATAACAACATCTTCATCTTCCCTTGCCTCAACAATAATATCATTTTTGCGGGATGACCGTGATGTGGTATTTTCTGCTATGATAATATCTTCATTACCTTTTTCTTTTACAATATCTTTTCCAGGAACACGGGTGTCCTCACTTTCTGCAATTATATACTGAGATTTTAGACCGACATCTTCATCTGGCTCAGCTGGTTTTTTAGTTTTTTGCGCGTTTTCATACCAGTTTGACAATGAATTTGTTTTATCTGGCTGGCCAACCGGCTTTGCTGAATTTTCAACATCATTTTTCAGGTACATTTTTTTAAAGTCCTGAATAATGGTTTTCTGGTCAAGCAGTTCTTTCATTACACCGTCAAAAGATAGTCTTATGTCCTTGACCTTTGTTTCAATTGCAGAAATCCTTTTATCAAAGTCAAGGTCCTCTTTCATGCCTTCCCTTAGTTCTGCTATGATGGATTCCTTGAGAGAATCGTTAAGCTCACTAATCTCCCGCTCCTTGGCCACTAACTTCTGCTCCAGACGTTCAACCAGAATATCCCTGTTTTCACTTATCACAAAATCCCCTCCATAATATCCAATTTACTATGTGAGTCATGTTACTAAAATGATTTGTGGTATATATTTACAGTGATTTGGCTCCTTACAAGAATGGTATTAAGGTGATACTCGCTTACGGTCTCGTGGAAACAGCACTACGTCTCTGATGTTGTCTACATCCAGCATGGTCATGACCAGCCTCTCGGCCCCAAGTCCCCAGCCTGAATGGGGCGGGATACCGTACTTGAAGGCCTTCAGGTAGAAATCGAAACCGTCGGGATTAAGGCCCTGGTCCTGTATGCGCTGACGCAGCAGGTCGTGGTCGTGTATACGCTGGGCACCAGATGAGAGTTCCATGCGGGGATGCATCATATCAAATGCTTTGGTCAGTTCAGGATTATCCTCATATGGCTGGGTGTAGTAGGGTTTGATCTCGGTAGGCCAGTCCTTGATAAAGTAATGCTCACCCATGACCTTGCCTATTACTTTCTCTGCATTGGTGCTAAGGTCGTCGCCCCATTCCAGCAGTTCTTTTGAGTGCTCGTTGTTGAGATCGATGGCCTCGTCATAGGTCAGGCGCTTGAAAGGTGCTTTTGGAATCTCAAGTTCTTTACCAAGGGTATTGAGACTGTTTGCACAATTTTTCACCACGCTTTCATAGACATGGACGATGAGGTTCTCCAGTAACTGCATTACATCTTCGTGGTCAAGGAAACTGGCTTCGATATCGATACTGGTGGCTTCGTTCAGGTGTCGTGTGGTGTCGTGTTCCTCTGCCCTGAATATGGGCCCTATCTCGAATACCCGGTCCAGACCGCCGCTCATCATTATCTGCTTGAACAGCTGTGGACTCTGGTTCAGGAATGCCTCGGTATCGAAATATGTGATTGGGAACAGGGCTGTGCCGCCTTCTGTGGCAGTAGCTACAACTTTTGGTGTGTTGATTTCAAGGAAGCCTTCCTGTTCCAGGAAGTTCCTGACTGCGGAAAGTGTCTTGTGGCGTATCTGGAACACTGCATTGACCATGGGGCGACGCACGTCCATGAAACGGTTGTCCAGCCTGGTATCCAGTTCGGCGTTCACCTTGCCTGTGGTGTCCATGGGCAGGGGGGACTGGGCAGGGTTTAGCAAGTCAATCCTTGCGGGTACCAGTTCGTAGCCGCCTGGGGATTTTGCTTCCGGTTTGACCGATCCTTCAACCAGGATGACTGATTCGCGGCTCAGGCTTCTTGCGGTTTCCAGTACCTGGGGGTCGATGGTCTTCTTGAACAGGGTTAGCTGTGCCATGCCTTCACGGTCCCTCAAAATGAGGAACATGATGCCGCCCAGGTCGCGTATCTCATGGACCCAGCCTGCAAGTTTTACTGTCTGGCCGTCCATTTCCTGGGTTACTTGTGATGTGTAGTGTGTTCGTCTGAATTCCATGTGTACACCTTTTTGAAATTAATCGGGATTTTAGTTATTGGTTTTGTTGTCCCTTGATGTATTTATTATATAATTAAACTACGGTATATAGGTGGGAAGCGTAAGTTTGAGCATTGATTGTAATATCTCATAATTAAATGGCACAACCAATTATAAATTTCAAATATTCTGTGTGCCCCGGCTGATAATATCAACATAGTTAGCAAAAAAATACTTTTTATATCGTTTCTTACCTGTTATCTCCCGTAAAATACCGAGTTTTTCAAACTTCTTTACCAGCTCATTTGCAGTCACTGAGGATACATTCAATTTATCAACGATCTCGCTGCCGCTGACGAGTGGTCTGTCAAACAGGAAGTCAAGCATTTTCACAGCATAAATACTTGATATGGAATTTTCATACAATTTCAATATCAGGTCTTCCTTTAATTTGATTATCTCCCTTGCAGTATTTGCAGCCTCCTGTGAAGTTTCACTGACTCCTTTTAAAAAGAACTTTATCCAATCTTCCCATGCCCCATCAGTACGCACCTTCATCAACAGGTCATAGTACTCGGTCCTGTTATTTTTCAGGTAGAAACTCAGGTACAGCAAAGGTTTTGACAATATTTCCTTCCAGACAAGATAGAACGAGATCAGAAGTCTTCCCATCCTTCCATTACCATCCAGGAACGGGTGGATCGTCTCAAACTGGGCATGGATTAATGCAATCTTGACCAGTGGCGGTATGTTATCTTTTATGTGGATTTTTCGGGATGAATAACTTGTCTTTACTTAGATGGAATGTTTGACTTGACTTTCAAAGATGTGATG
>JAGLRT010000007.1 GCA_023136155.1 Methanosarcinales archaeon | reverse complement strand
TTAATTACACGCTGGGTGCCCTCCTTGCTTATCATACCCACCTGGTAACCAATCTCCTCGCTGTCAGTCTCAATATCCAGCCCGAACCTGGCATTGTACAATGTGCGGGCAACCTCCAGCACAGCCTTGCTCTCGCCCCGCTTTGCCCTGCCGCCAATACCGATATAGAAATCCTCGGTATTCTCACGCACCACAGTAAAGTCGATATCTTCCGGCGTCTTATCCTTGATAGGGCACCACACACCTTCCAACAGCTTGATTGGCCGCAGGTTGATATACTGGTCAAAATAGAACCGTGCCGCCAGTAGAATGCCTTTTTCAAGTACACCTGGCGCAATCCTTGGGTCTCCGATACTGCCCAGGTAAATATTTTTGTACGTATTCAGTTCCTTGAGGGCATCCTCTGAGATCAATTCCCCGGTCTCAAGGTAATGGTCCGCACCGTGTGGATAATCTATCCATTCCACGTCAAATCCATACACCTCACCCGCAGCATCAATGACCTTCCTGCCTTCTGCAATAATCTCCGGACCGATGCCGTCCCCTGCTATAACTGGTACTTTATGCTGGCTCATGCACTCACCTGCTCCCTGGTATATTCAATAAGTCCACCGGCATCCACTATACCACGGAGGAAATCGGGCAGTCCCGTAGCCTGATACGTCTCGTTCCGGGTCTTGTTAGTGATAACACCTGAGGCAATATCCACATCAAGTTCATCCCCTTCCAGAATACGGTCTGTCTCAGCACATTCCAGAAGTGGCAAACCTATATTGATAGAATTTCTGAAAAAGATACGGGCAAAGCTCTTCGCAATAATGCATTTCACCTTTGCACCTTTCAGTGCCAGAGGTGCATGTTCCCTGCTTGAACCACATCCGAAATTGGTACCTCCGATGATTATATCACCCGGCTTGACCTCGCCAGCGAACTCTGGTTTTACACCTTCAAAGGCATGCTCTGCCAGTTCATCTGGTGTGTTAATGGTAAGATACCTGCCAGGTATGACGGCATCAGTATCAATATCGTTTCCAAATTTCCAAACATTTCCCTTCATTGTATTCTACTCCATGAATTGAGGCTATAATAACGTCAAAGCAATATATTATTTTGCTTAATCCGTGTGGCACTGTGCTAAAATCAAGTTATGTAATAAAATAGTGGTGTATTTGCAATAATGTTACACTCATTGCAATAGTGGAGAAATATGCGAGATTAATCCGGAAAAATGTAAAAAATTCAAACAGGATTAACTAAATATTGGTATTGTGTCAACCGACATATAGTTTATATATTTTCTCGTATATTATTTACGAGTGCAGCATGTAAGAACATGGTTCGGGATTTGTACAGTGAAAAATGGACACGTACTCACATGTGACCCATATCCTAAAGACGTCAAAACCCTTGTGGACAAATTGCAGGAAAATCAATCAAGTTTAATATCCGATAATCTGGACAGCTTAGACCTGCGAATCCTTGCGAAAGAATGTGGATTCGTGACTACCGATGAGGAATATGATGCCCTTTTTCATGCGGTATACACTGAACTTGCTATTCGGCAGGTTGCAGCCAGCATGTCAAACGATACAATACTTGTCCAGTCAATTGAAGCACTGGACGATCTGGACAGGATTACTAATGTGTTGTCAGAGCGGTTGAAAGAAATGTATGACCTGAATTTTCCTGAAATTGGATTAAAAGGCGAAAAGCTCGTATATTTTGTATCTGAACATGGGACCCGGAATGATTTTGAACAATGTGGTTTGGATGATAAGAACATCAATACCATTGCAAAAAGCTCAACTGGAATGGAACTTCCGGAAGCATTTGCGAATAGTATCAAGGACTTGGCATCAAATATTGCCAGACTTTATGCTGACAAAGACCAGATTTCCAAATTTATTGAAACCCACATGGAGAGTAACTATTCCAATTTATCCGATACTGCAGGTGTGCATATCGGTGCCAGATTGATCAGTATTGCAGGGGGGGCTCAAAAACTTGCTAACATGCCATCAAGTACTATTCAGGTACTAGGTGCAGAAAAGGCACTGTTCAAACATCTTAAGGGTAATGCTACTTCACCCAAACACGGTGTAATATTCCAGCATCCTCTTGTCAGGGACGCCCCCTGGTGGCAGAGGGGTAAGATTGCACGGTTACTGGCAGCAAAGATATCCCTGGCTGTGCGAGTTGACTTCTTTGCTGGAGATTTCAGGAAAGATATTGCACAGGACCTTGACCGGAAGGTTAAAGAACTACGCAAAAAGTATCCAAACCCACCAAAACGAAAGGGCAGTAAATAACCAGCCACACTACTGACATCATTCATCGGTTAAGGATATTGATTGGCTAAATCTGCATCTTAAATTTGGTATTATTCTAATACGAATGACACTGATTATACGGATTTTCACGGATATATTTTTTATCCTTGCGAATCAGTATCATCTTTTCAATCCACACATGATTCAATAAACCTGAGTGCAAACTTCCGGTACGATGCCGCATGCAGATGAGAATAGACTCCCATTGTATTCTTAACCATCAATCCGTCGTACCCATCTTTAATCCCAATACCTCTCTCCAGTTTTATCCCGAACATGGCATCATCAGGGAGATCAATTATCTCCGAATGATGGAATTCATGACCCAAAAACATGTCCTTATTACTTCCTATGGGTGTACTTTCGACAAAACTGCCACGGCTGTAACTGACCACTCGACTTTGCCCCATCAATGTCCTGCCCGGCAGCGCGCCCACCATTGCATATTCACCTTCAGGCATATCTGCAGTGCGATACGAAGATGTCCTCATTTTCCCTGTAATTATTTCATCGGTAAGATACATTAATCCACCGCATTCCGCATAAATCGGAATTCCGGCCTGGGACATCTCTTTTATTTGCTGTCGCATACTTTCATTGGCTGATAGTTCGGACGCAAACAGTTCAGGGTACCCGCCTCCAATGTAAAGCCCGTCCATTTCGGGCGTTTTGGCATCATTCAAAGGACTGAAAAATACAAGATTCGCTCCTGCCATCTCAAGCAAGTCAAGATTGTCACGGTAATAAAAATTAAACGCTTCGTCCAGGGCCACACCAATTACCGGATTATTCTCCTTTGGGCCGGGTACGAATATATCTGGCTTTGGCGGCTTCATGGGCGGTGCACTTTTAGCCATTTCAAGCACTGTATCAATCTCGATACCTTCCATGATAATATCTGCAATCCCTTTGATGCGCTGGTCGAAATCATCCAGCTTACGCCGTCCCTCCATTGCAGGGATAAGGCCAAGATGGCGCATGCTGATATTCATAGAATCATTTCGGTGTATCTCACCAATAACAGGAGTGCCTGTATATGTTTCAATAGCCTCTCTGGCCTTGCGGGCATGTCTCACACCGCCAATATTGTTAAGGATAACACCTGTTATGTTCACCTCAGGGTCAAAAGATTTGTAACCCATAACTACGGCAGCAGCACTCCGTGTTATACTGCGGGCATCAATCACCAGAATCACAGAACAGTCCAGCATCTTGGCAATTTGTGCTGTGCTACCGATCTCGCTAAGACCTTCCAGACCCTCGAATAGTCCTCTGACTCCCTCGATGATTGCAATATCAGCACCCCCCTTGTAATTTATACCGTGATGAAACACTTCCATTACAGTATTGCGTTGCATCAAGTGACCGTCTATGTTGCGGCTGGGCCGGCCAGTCACTTCAGTGTGGTAACTGGGGTCAATATAGTCCAATCCTACCTTGAAAGACTGCACACGCAGGCCCCTTCGGCTCAACACTGACATCAGGCCCGTGGAAATGGTGGTCTTACCGCTGGATGACCGGTCTCCTGCAATGAGTATTCTGGGTATGTCCACCAGTTCACCAGCTTGTTCGCTTTCGTTCATATGATGAAAGAAGTTATTCTTAAACTATATATTTATATTTGTTACCGCTATGTACAGAGCATGAAACTGGCAGCACTAACCTCTGGCGGAAAGGACTCAATCTATGCTATCCACCTTGCCCATCTTGGCGGACATGAGGTGACCCACCTGGTGACCATCAAACCTGACCGGGACGATTCCTATATGTTCCATTCTATTAATATCCACATGGTGGATATGATATCAAGGGCATGTGGCATCCCACTCGTGGTTGAAACCAGTAGTGGAGAGAAAGAAGAGGAACTGGCAGACCTTGAACGTGCACTGGGTTCCCTGGATGTGAATGGTGTGGTTGTGGGTGCCATTGAGTCAGTATACCAGAGCAGCAGGGTACACCGTATATGCGATGACATGGGGCTTGAGGTGGTAGAGCCCCTCTGGCACCGGGACCCTGAGCATTTGCTAAGGGACATGGTCCGTTTCATGGATATCAGGATAGTTCAGGTTGCTGCCATGGGACTGGATGAAAAATGGCTGGGTAAGGTTATTTACAATTCTGCAATAGATGAACTGCTCGAACTCAACCGCAGCTATCGATTACATATATGTGGTGAAGGAGGGGAATACGAGACTCTTGTGCTGGACGCACCCTTTTTCACATCAAGGATAGAGATACTTGATGCTGAAACTGAATGGAGAGGAGACTGGGGAATCTATAAAGTGAAGGATGTAAAACTTGTACCAAAATAAAAAAAGTGTGCCTTATCTTCCTGATAAAGCAATAAAATAGTGAATTTCACCCTTATTAATTCAAAATATTACTGAAAAATGTATTAATTTTTCTTAATACCCATCCACCCTCGGCCTTTGCAAGTTCTGCAGGGGGTTCCTAACATCATATAACCTCTGCCTTTACAAAACTGGCATTCTAATGCAGGTTCTTTTACCATGAAAGTTTTACTGCCTTTACAGGCAATACAAGTTTTTCCTTCTGATTCTCCAGTACCATCACAATATCCACAAGGTTGTTCACCATAGGTTTTATCAGACATATTATCATCTCGGTAAAGTCTACATCTATTCTAAATAGACTATACAATTCATCATGGTTTATTGTTACTTATTATTTGCGCTATTAATTTCAACTTATAACCCCATCTTTTCGAGCAGATTTTCTGACGTTTTCCATGAATGTCTCGCAATATCAGGAAGACTTCCATATACTTTTATCCACTCTTCAAGGAATTTCCGGGTCTTGGGATCTGAAGGGTACCCGCTGCCCAGCACCACCCCCATTTCCCTTTCCCTTTCCATTATGATTCTGTCCCTCCGGACCTTGGCAAGTATGGATGCTGCTGCCACTATTGGGTAGGTTGCATCTGCCTTGTGTTTTGCAATAATATTTATGGGGGCCGCATATCGTTGTTTCACGTTCTCCCCGAACCGTTCCTCTTTAACATCTGCAGCATCCAGATATGCCACGTCAGGCTTCAGGTTTTGCAGCACTTTTGCATGAGTCACCACCATCAACTGGTTCATGGTCATAATATTGCGCATTTCGTCAATCTGGGCGGCACTTACCTCAAGTATATGATAACTTGTAGCAATTTCCTTTATCTTTGCTGACAGGTAATTTCGTCGAACAGGAGACAGGACCTTTGAATCTTTTACTCCCAATCGTCCCAACTCTGGCAGTATAGCCTCTTCCATAACTACTCCTGCCACTATCATAGGCCCCAACACAGGCCCTTTTCCAGCTTCATCCACACCTGCCACAAGCATTTTAAAAATTCCTGTTTTTAAATGTTTGGTTATGTGATATTAGCATATTGCTTTTAGACTTCATACTCAAATCATTGTACAGTGAATATGCTTAATAATCGTGATATTTGCGAAAGCGTTTAATAATATAGAATCAAATGGGGACTAAAATTAGTAATCTCAATCGCCATGAGATTAACAATTTGTGAGTACACAACGATTTGTAATAGACTAAAGCGACCTGTTAGTATAGTTAAATAATTCATGTCGTAGATTAATAAAGTGTATTTAAAATGTATTGAAAACCACGCATCTGTCTAAACCATGATACTATTGTCTTATCTTAAAAGGAGAGTTTAACCCAGTGGCAATTAAAAAAGGTCAATTCACCATTGAAAACCTGGAAAATGTTCAGATAAATATCGGGAGTGTTATTTCTTCTGGTAAAGCGGAGGAAAAAGAGAAATCAAAAGGTCCAACTCCTGCACCCGAGATACATGAACTGCGGGATTGGGACATGAGGCTGCTTAAGCGGTACGAACCCGTTTATTCGCCTATTTGTGATTTGTGCTGTTACTGCACATATGGCAAGTGTGACCTGACAGGCAACAAAGAAGGTGCTTGCGGTATCAACATGGAAGCCCAACAGGCCCGTGAAGCTATGCTCAGGACCTTAACAGG
>JAGLRT010000069.1 GCA_023136155.1 Methanosarcinales archaeon | reverse complement strand
TCACGATTTTCAATGATGGGGACCTTCTGGATTTTATCAAACAGTATGGTTCTGCCTCTGCCAACAACCTTCTTCAGCGCATTCGTGAAGGAAGGATATGCCGTACTGCATTGCGGTTCAACCATCAATCACTTAAACCGGGCATTAAAATGGCGCTATCGACCATTGCACGATATGGTGCTGCTAAGAAGATGTTCGAACAAGAACTTACCCGGCGTCTCGAACATAATTACGAAACGCCTGTCTTGATAGACCTATCAGTGGCAAGAGGCGTCCCAAAGAGTATCCGCATCATAAAAGGTAACGATGAACATTTTTTGTATGATGAATCTGCCCTCGCCAACGGCCTGGTGCGCTCAATTTCGCGCCAGATATCACTGTGTATATTCTCGAATGATGGCAAGGCAGAACTGGAAATGGATGTTTCTGAGATATTAGAAAGGATAGAAGAACTTTCTCCGGACCTCTTACGATATATCAGGAACGAGAAGTACCTGAACATCGAAGGTGTAATGCTGATTTTTTATTGTCTTCATACCCTTTTCTCACAAAAAGATAACCTGAAAGTGTTAATACCACGCATCAGGAACATCAGTTGCATGTATCAGCTGGTTGAAGGGTTTGCAAAAAATAAACGGCTTGAAAACCTGCTGGATTACAAATTCAATGACAGGTATGGTTTTCCCTATTCAGATAGTCTGTTCGAGGATATCCAGAAACTGGTTGCAATGGGTCTGGTGAATGAAGACCTGCGCTATTATGACAAGAACGGGCATTGGGCCCAAAGGTATGAATATGTGCTTACTGCAGAGGGCGTGGAGTACGGGGAAAATATTGCTAAGTATTATAGTAAGGAGATGGAACATATCACAGATTACCTGACCAGGCATAAACATGAAATACCAAGGGATATGGTAAGTATCAACAATATTAGATATTACAGGTGATATTAATTCCAGAGTATTGGGAATACATATCAAAAAATATTAATATATATATATATTAATTACATGTTCAATTGAATATCTAATTAAATACCTGCATTAAATATAAATCAAATAAATACATGGTAGTGAAATTGTGGAATCATTTGGACTATTAATATCTAATATTACATATGCCAGGTCTACACTGGCTGCTTTTAGTATTGTGTGGGTGGTGTTTTTGCTATATTTGCTCAGACTCCTGCAAACAAGAAAAAATCTTCATGCTCAGATGGAATTATTGAAAAGCATGGAGATTTAAAATTTTTGGTACAATACCATGAGAAAAAAAGATAAGATTACAATGTCAGTTGTTGCCATTGTATTGGTTGCTATTGTAGGTATGTGGGGACTGGATTTTCAATCAGAATATTATACAGTATCCCAAATAAAAACTAATGCATCTGAATATATTGGACAGGCTGTTGAGATAACTGGTGATGTTAAACAGGACACGTTGAAGATTGATACCGAAAACACGTATTTTGTACTTACCGATGGTGTTTACGATGTAGAGGTATTTTACAATGGTGAAAGACCACAGGCGCTGGCAAATGGTGCACAAGTATCTGTCAGAGGAACATTAGTATCCGCAGATAGAGTGGATGCAAATTTTCTGGTGATGGGCTGTCCATCTAAATACGGGATAGATTAATCGATGTTGAAGAAAGGAAGGTAAGGGACCATGAGAGTATACGACAAATCATACATTAAAATAAATGCCATTACCGAGAACGATAAGGTGCAGCTGGTGCCTGAGGGTACGATGTCTACGGTAGCAAAACCTATTATAAAACGTATAAATAAGATGTTCCTTGAAGAGAAACCCATATCAATAGATGATGAAAAAATCATTTTCTCGTCATGGGCACCTCCTGTTCCCAGCACCGCTTTCGACCGTTTGATATCGGCACAGATATCGGCCATGCTTAAAAAACGTGTGCCAGACCAGTCATCTATCGGCATTACCATGCGCTGTCCCAATAATTGCATCCACTGCGGGGCTGCTGATATCATTGCAGACCCCGAACTCTCACTAGAAGAGGTCAACCGGGTAGTGGACGAATCGATCGATCTTGGCTCGTATCTGATATCCTTTGACGGTGGCGAGCCTTTACTCAGGAAAGACCTGCCAGATATGATAAGACATGTGGACAAAACGAAAGCTATCGCAACTAGTTTCACATCAGGTTACGGGCTTACCAGAGATAAGGCAAAAGAATTGAAGGATGCGGGATTGTATGCAATCAGAGTAAGTATCGACAGCCCTCGCAAGGAAGAACATGAACGGGTTAGGGGTCGGAGCGGTTCATACGAGGATGCCATTAACGGCATCACAAATGCCATTGATGCGGGGCTGCTCACTGATATGTTCGTGGTGGTGTCGCCCAATAATATCGATGAACTTGACGATTTCTATGCCCTGGCTGAATCCAAGGGTATGCACGAAATGTCGTTATACGAGATTATCGCAGTGGGTAGGTGGCTTGACCATGAAGATGAAACTATCGGTTCAAATGATGTGGATAGGTTGGGTAAGTTCCAGAAGGAGAAGAACAAGCTCACTGATGGACCCCGTATCACTGCATTCCCATACTTCATGGGGCCTGATATGTTCGGCTGCTTTGCAGGCCGCAGGTGGGTACATATAACATCTGCAGGCGATGTGCTGCCCTGTGCCTATACACCCTTTAAATTCGGTAATATCAGGGACGAACCCCTGCAGGATATCTGGAAGCGTATGGGTAAAACAGCCGCATATAAGAAAAGCCCCCCATCATGCCTGATGCGAGATGCAGCTTTCAGGAAGCAATATATTCATACCATACCTGAAGACGCCGAGATGCCATTTGATATGTCAGTTAAATGACATCTCTTACATTCCGGATTTCATTTTTACTTTTCGCCCAGGTATTTTTATACTGGCTCATCTATGAATTTATGATCTCATCAAAAGCATCAACCACAACTTTCAGGTCGTCCCTGTGTACACCGAAAGTGCTGAGTTTGAAGAACTTGGTGAGTCCTGCCTTGATACCGTGAATGTTCCGGGCTTTCAATTCCTTATATAGGAAATACCGCCCATCTTTGGCGGTCTGTGACATTTCATAGAGTACGGGCGCTTCGAAGAACATCAGGTCATGGTTGTGTGGTTTGTCACCCATCTGAATCAGTCCAAGAGATTCTAGTTGTGATGAGAACCAGCGTGCATTCTCTACTTCACTGTCCCAGTGTTTGGTACGCTCGAACACTTTGGGGAAGGAAGCCATCATAGTCATGATAGTGGCCCCCCTGGCAGTACAGCCCAGCATCTCTATTTCCTTGACCTTATGTGTGGGTGATTTTTCTAATACTTTTGAGGAATATTCCTCTGAAACTCCCAGCACGCCAATGGGGCCTGAAGATGCCATGGATTTGTGCCCGCTGCCAACTATGAAATCAGCACCCAGGTCTTTTGCATTCACAGGCATTCTGCCCACCGAATATGCACCATTCAATATCAATGGTACGTCATGTTCGTAGCTTACCGCTGCTATCTTTTTTACATCCGGAATGTTGCCGTAGTTGCCGTCCGGGTAGGTGACCAATGCCAGTGCTGGGGTTTTACCCGTCTCTTTGATGACCTCCTGGATGGCATTGGCATACCCCTCTGAAGTGATTCGGTAATCAGGTGATCCGGAATTTGGCACTGCTTTTATGTTAAGTCGGGCCCGCTGGGCTGCTACGTATGAAGTATAATGGGCGCTCTGGTCCAGCACTATCCAATCACCTTCATTTGTCATGGAATGCATGATAGCGAACTTGGACTCCCTGGCGCCGTTGGTCACCCTGGCATGGTCAGTACCTAAAAACTCGGGTAGGACCTTGTGTATGAAATCAAAGATTGGCGGAGTTTTGATCATATCCAGTACACCAGGACAGAAATCGCATATAGAATAGCCGTCACCCCACTCCATCAGGGCCGCCCTGGCCTCATCGGTCAATATCCCGCCGCGCTGTAGGGGGTCGATGTTGATGGTTCCACGGGTGGAGCGTTTGATACATTGGAATTTTTGTAGTTGTTGTTCAATAACCATGGTGATCACATCCCAGGTGCCGTAATAGATATCCAGGTTTATAATAATGATGTCTATTTTTTAGGTAAGGTAGCGAACTACTTAACAGTAGATAATAAATTGTACTTTGACAACGGAATACCTCAATTAATCTCGAACCATTTCATTTGACAAATGAATGCTCAATACATCAAAGCAAAGTCAACAGAAAAATACCGCTTTTTGCCCTCATGTAGTATCAGTTGGCCCATCATCGGGCCGTGGTTCAGCCTCATTCTCCCCATCTTTTGCCTGTTCAGCCCGCAAGTGCCTGGAAACCTTATCCAGTTCATCTGCAATGACATTCCGGGTGGCACTGGCCTTTTCAGTCATATCTTTCTGGAATTCGGCAGCCTTGTCAGGCGATGCTTTATGGGCCACTTCACTACTGACCCCATACGCAAGGGCACCCAGCGACATTATCATGTCACCAAAACCCTTTGCAGCATCCCTCACATTTTGCTCAACTGACTGGGAGGAACCTTTATTTTCAATATTCTTGATGGCCTCTTTGATATCTCTATATTTAGTATCTGCAAAGGCTTCCCACTCATCGCAGTCTTTAGGTTCTTGCTCCGACATATTTATCACCGATTAAGTATTGTCCCCCCACAGATATTAATATTGCTAAAGGTGACCATAATTGAAGATAGACCCCAGATGTGCACACTGCCTCCTCTCAAGGGTGCATTATCAGGCACTGCTGTTGACCGATGATACCGAGACTGTCAATGCAGCAGTTGTGGCAGGGCTGGATGCATTGCACCGTACATACAGGCTGGGCGAGCCAGCTGCCAGAATATCCACAACAGTTCACCGCAGCGCTTACCGTGCGATGGGGAATCAGGACCCGTATCTGGAAATAAAGGTGTTTAGCAGGGAACTGGCAGTGGAATTAATGCCGCTGGCAAGGTCGCTTGTGGGTGATGACATATCTGCTGAAGGTTTCCGCCGTGCAGTGGTAGCTGCTACAATAGGCAATACCCTTGATTTCGGTGTTGAAGGTTTTGATGTTAATGAACAGAATTTTGAAACCGAGTTCAAGCGGCTATTCATTCAGGGTATTGATGTGGATGATACTGACAAGCTGGTACCGCTGCTGGATAATGTTGTGTATATTGCAGATAACAGCGGAGAAGTGCTGCTGGACACCCTGGTTATTGAACAGATAAGGGGCCTTGGCGGCAAGGTGACGCTTGTAGTGCGGGGTGCGCCAATGCTGAATGATGCTACAATGGAAGATGTGGAAATACATGGTATTGCGAAAAAGGTTGACAGGGTGCTGACCACGGGATCCAACGCCATCGGTGTGTGTCTGGATGAGGCTCCGGCTGAACTTGTGGATGCCTTTGAGCGTGCATCTCTTATTATCAGTAAAGGTATGGCCAATTATGAGACAATGTCTGAGTATGGCTATCGACCCATTGCTTATCTGTTGCGGACAAAATGCCAGGCAGTAGCAGATGACATGGGACTAAAAATGGACATGCTGGTGGCAAAACTGGTAGAATAGGGAACTATCAATATATATTTCTATTATAACTAAATATTATAGTTAGAGATATGACTTTAACCTGAGAAAAGTTACTTTTAATCTGTACTTGCCAGTCCCGGTCGAATCAAATCACACGGATTCAAAAGCAAAAGGGTCGTTCTTTTACTCCTAATCAACTCAAAAGGTGAACCTTTTTCGTGGGATATTTTTGATGTATAGGAAAGTATAAACGCATTTTTTTGCCTTTACTAAGGCTGAGGTGTGTTGAAAGAACATATAGTTATACACACTTGGTACAAAATTATGCACAATCATAAGAACAATAACAGTAGGATAATATATTATCAAATCATCAAAACCAGAAAGAATACCGGACTAAGTGCTTATGACATATAATAATCACCGTATTGCCCAGTATGCCCAACTTGCTATGATACTGGAAGTATGTGCCACACCCAAACCTGGCAATGTGGACAGGGACCACAACTATCCTGACACTCATTTCGAACATTTCATGGCTTCGGCTGTAAGCGTATACCCGGTGTTTGAGCAGGCGTCGCAGGATCATGGGGGTATTGGCAGATACATACACAAGGCTGTGCTTGAAAGCGGGAAATGGCAAAAAGGCGGTAATACTCATTTCGGTGCGTTTATTCTGCTTTTACCGCTTGTAATGGCAGCAGGGAAACTTGCGAAAATGAACGAAAGCACACCTGATTTTTTCCCTGAGTTGAAGAACAGGACCATGGAACTGGTGCAAAATACTACTGTGGAGGATGCGGTTGAGATCTACAAAGTATTTTCACAGGCAGGGGTAAAAGTAAAAGATGTATCTGACCTTGACCTGAACGACCCGACATCAATTGACAACATCAGGAGCAACGGGACCACATTGTACCAGTTGATGGAGATATCTTCTTCATATGATATGATTGCAAAGGAGTGGATATGCGGTTATCTCCTTACCTTTTCATGTGCCAACAGTATTCTGGTTAAAAAAGAACAAGTATGCCTAAATGATGCAGTGGTATGGAGTTTCCTGGAGATACTTTCAGGGAATCCGGATACTTTCATAGGGATAAAATTCGACGGCCGCACGGCTGAGAATGTATCTGCACGGGCAAAAGGCATCGTTAATACTATTGAAGTTTCAGGATTTGATGATGCAAGGGATGATATCCGTGCTTTTGATGAAGAACTTATACGGGATGGTATAAATCCCGGGTCAACTGCAGATATTATGATTGCCGGGCTGTTCGTTGCGTTGATAGGGGGACTGGAAGTTTGAATCTGGAACTTGATATGTACGGTTTATGGGAGGGGATCAATGAGGTTATTGTGACAACAGTTTCTTCAGATGGTAAACCCAATGCAGCACCCATAGGTATAATCAGGCGTGAGGGGAAACTCATGGTCAGGGTGTACAATGGCTCGCAAACTTATTCCAACATAAAGGAAACAGGACTGCTGGCTGCTAATATGGTCTTTGACCTGGTATTGTTTGTACGTTCAGCATTGTCAGATGTGGATGATGAAGTGTTCGAATTTATAAAGACAGACAATGGTGAAGATTTTCCGGTGATAGCGAATTGCAATGCCTGGATGCTCTTTGAAGCAGAATATAACAGTGAGGACACGGTTCTGGTTGCTGAATTGCATCCTGTCAATGGCACAATTAGACAACAGGAGATAAGACCGGTGAATCGAGCCTTCAATGCGGTTATTGAAGTAGCAATTCTTGCCACGCGCTACAAAGTTTTTAAGAATAATAAATATTTAATTCAGATGGAATCATATAATAACATTATATATAAATGTGCAGGAAGTACTGAAAAAAATGCTTATGACCTGATATTCAGGTTATTATAATGAAGTTTTCAGCTGTAGACATCCAGTATCCAGAAACAAGTATACAAGTATGAATTATGAAAATGGGTGTATTCATCTTAATTGTTATACTCCACAGCTTTGCTGCGGTTGGGACAAGCCATTGTCAATGCAATCTCAGTAGCCTGGGACATGAGAGTGCCCCACAGCTCTGATGTGGAGAGCTTCATTTGCACCCGAAAGGTGCTTTCTCGCTGGCGCTGGTTGTAGATATATTTATATTATCTAAAATAGTGTACTCTGGAATCTACCAGGTGGTTGAACAGTTATGGACAGACTTTCACTTATTAAGCGCAATACTGAAGAGATTGTAACACAGGAAGAACTTGAAGCTCTTATTGAATCTAAAGAAGCTCCTACTGCTTATGTAGGATATGAACCCAGTGGTAAAATTCATATGGGCCATGTCCTGACCGTAAACAAACTCATTGACCTGCAAAATGCAGGTTTCAATGTAACTGTACTGCTTGCGGATGTCCATGCATACCTGA
>JAGLRT010000068.1 GCA_023136155.1 Methanosarcinales archaeon | reverse complement strand
GTTCTGCACAGATATAACATTTCATAGTATTTTCACCCCAATATTACAGTCTGTTATCTACTCCAGTACCGGTGTCACACCCCGGAATGTAGCAACTGATATCAATAAACTCACATTTCTCGCCATATGAAGGACATTGTTCAGGCGGTACATCAGCTTCCAATGTATATCCACAGTTTGAACATTTCCAACTGACCATTAGTATATCTCCTTTTCATTTTCAAGTGTGATTCCATTAAAAGATAATCATTTCACATACAGTGCACATTTGCATGATCCTTTTTGATCCATATCTCTGCTGCGATACACGCACGGGCAGATTATCTTCTTGTCTTTCTCTTTATCACCTGAAATTTCCCTGCAGCTACAATATACTTCTCCATATTTTTTCTTGTTGTTAGCAAGGCCTTTTATAGCGGTCATTACAATGTCATAATCAGGATTCAATTTGTATCCTGATGCTGACGCATTTGCTTTAACCCATTCATACATTTCAGTCTCCAAATCTTCAGATTGTGCCATTATATGTCACTCCTCCATTCTATATCTTTTTTTTACTGTATATAAAGTAAGACTATGAATACTACCGATTGGTGGATTTACTAGCTTAATTTTTATAACAGTTAATGTCATCAAAGCCGCCCATCCGCTCACCCAATTGCCAGCAGGCTGCTATTCCCTCCTCATATGGCCGAGATCGTATCTGCAATTTTGATTGATTCAAAATGAGTTGAATGCTTTAAAGTATAACAATTTAAAAGGTATTGTTAATTGTTCTTTACAATTCTGCATTTATCCCCATCCCCTGCTCCACAGCATCCAGAATAATATACCCTGCCTCATGCAAATTGTATCCTCAAGCTCTGTGTCCCGCTCCATACTCCCAGTGCACGGGTAGGCATGATGACCCTCTGATACCGTCTCCCTGTAATCAGCCACATCAGACCACTTCAACTTCTTTGTCACCTTTTTTTTTAGTTATAAACATCAACATATTCTGTTCAACCACTTAAATGTATCAAAATGGTGGTCGAATGTTACAATATATTGAATTCCATATTTCTTTGAAAAGGCTGCTGAGGTACAATCAGTGAAACTGTAGTGGTACTTCTTGAACAGGTCCCATGTTTTCCTGAAAAGTGCTTCATTTATCTGGAATAATTCAATTTCTGAATCCAGTATGTAGTCACCTAATCTTTCAATCACTGGTATATTGTTGATCCGATGCATGCAGGTGGTTATGGTCTCATCGAAAATATGATCTGTAACCACTACCGGGCCGTATTTACCAGAGAAAATGTCTGCTGACAGTTCCCTTGAACGCTGGTGGTTCCTGTCGCGAATGTTGATGTATGCTACAAAAAAACTGGTATCGAGCAGGACTGCCATTTATTCACCATAAATGTACTTATCGTGCTCTTCGCTGAGATTCTCGGTCCCGGGTCCGAAATCGATTGGCTCAAGTTCAAGGAAAGAACGCTCGGGCTTTGCCTGAGTATGTTTGCGGTTTAGCCACAATCGGATTGCGCTGTTTATGGCTGTGCCTATGTTGATGCCCTCACGAGTGGCTTCGGCTTTAATTTCACGGTATAACTGGGTGTCAATGTTGCGGATGGTTATGTTCATATGTCACCATTGTGTGATATGTATGACATGTATATATCTTCTGTGAATATAAGAGTGGATGATTTTAAAAATCTATCCTATCTCATCAAAGAAGATGTAGAACATCTGGAGATAAAATTGATTAAATCATACTAAGTTGAATTATTTAAAGTATAACGTTTTAAAATGTCTTCTTAACTGTCATTTACAATTCTGCATTTGTCCCCATCCTCTGCTCCACAGCATCCCGGATAATATACCCTGCCTCGTGCAATACAGTATCCCCAAGCTCAGTGTCCCGCTCCATACTCCCAGTGCACGGGTAGGCATGATGAGCCTCTGATACCGTCTCCTTGTAATCAGCCACATCAGACCACTTCAACTTCTTTGCCACGAACCATGTACATCCACAGGGGGCATCCCGCAACACCTCCACATGAGTAAAGGTCTGCCCGTCGTCGCTGAGCCGTATCTCCAGCTCAGGCCTGCCGAACCCTATTTTTACGAACTTGTCAATAACAGGCTTGCCAGTCATCTCTAACGAACAAAATGGCTTCGGGAACACGCATTCCACGCCCATGGATTCAAGTTTCTCCAACAATTGCTTCTGCAATCCCAGGGGTGCCCACCCTGGCTCTTCAACAGGCACAATCACCGCCCTTGCACCAGTGGAGCCAACAACCAAGGGCAGACCTGCCAGCAAGTCAGGGTGAATACCCATAGCCAATATCAAATCGCACTCTCCCATCTCGGGGAGGAACTCACCCGGTTCTTCAATAAATTCAGGCAAACCTGCAGGTAGTTCATGTATTTCATACACCATGTCCCCAAAAGACATCCTGCCTGCCCTACACTTATCACACAGGTCGCCACAGGATGTGCAAAAATTGCTCGGGTTAACCAGGTTGCCTACAACTTTGGCACCGAACTCACCCGTATACAGGATACTAATCCGCATCTCAGACCTCTGCTTTGATGACTGCAATATATTCAGGGTCAATTATCCAGTTGGCCCAAACCTTCTCTTCAACAACTATATTATCCCGGTACGGTATGTTAATCCACAAAGCCTCCTTTTCGTCAAATAACATGTGAATGGCTATGAACCTGTTGCCGTGAACCTCTTTCAGGAAATCTTCTTTTGACTGCGCCGTGGGTGTGGCCATGGGAAAGTTCTTGCATCTGGCTTCAAAATTGGGACGCTTGATTTTAATCCGCTTCCTGAGGGCATCATCCATATCCACGATAGGTGGGCCCATTATCTGCACACTCACCTTGATTTTTTGAGGGATACTAATGAACAACTGGTTGAATGTAGTATCATCAATGGGGCCCGTAATCTTACTGTACATCCCTTGCTCAGCCCTCTTGCCAATTTCCTGAATCTTCCTGACAACATTATCCAACCCCCGGATTGTCCATAACTCCTGTATGAGCATTTCCTGGTTCTCATCGTAAATCGGTTCCAGCGTCTCGCTGACCAGATTTACCGATTCATCCAATCTTGAGATGAGCACATTTCCTGCCGAATTAGCTGCGGTTTTCGGATGCTTTGCACGGTATTTTTTGGGACGGTCAGTAGTAGAATCTATCCAGCCCTTGTTCCGCAATCCTTCCAGGGTCCGGTACACGATAGCATGCTGTACCTGAATAACCTTACTAATATCTTCTGCAGTCATCACACCCCGGACCACCAATGCATGGTACGCCTGGGCTTCTTTGTGTGTCAGGTTAAGAGTAAGTAATGCACTCAATAATTGTTTATCCACTAAACTGGGAACGTCTTTTATCATTATTAGGTTGATAATACATGAAAAGATATATAATACTTTTCTTCAATAATTTACTTATAGTGCTGTAAACCAATATTGTTAAATAACGGAATATACAAAAATCCTATCATAGGTTTAGTGGAGGTTAATAAGAATGGCTGTAATGGAAGAAGGCGAAAAGTATCGATGTAATATTTGCGGGAACGAAGTAACTGTGACCAAAGTCGGGGGCGGAACCCTGGTCTGTTGTGGAGAAGATATGGAACTCGTGAAATAGTCCATGTAAACTGAAATAGGAGTATTAAGTATGAATGAACACAAGAAGATTATAGAAAACATAGAAGATAAATTAGGCTTTGAACCTCAAATACTGCACACAGTGGCTGAACTTGACCCGGATTTTCTTAAGACCTACCATAAATGTGATAAAAAAATGCTCTCTGACGGGGCCTTACCTGCAAAGATGAAAGTGCTTATGGCATTGGCCGTGGTGGCATCCCAGCGTTGTGAATCCTGTACTGTCGCGCAGATGAAAAGTGCATTGAACCAGGGTGCTACTAAAGAAGAGATTATGGAGACCATGGAAGTAGTTTTCCTTACTTCAGGCGCTCCGGGCGTAGCTTCATGCAGGGAAGCGTTGAAATTAGTGAAATAAATTAGTGGAATGGGTAAGATTATGGAAGATAAGAATTTTTTTGATGGAATGAACCATCCAGCTAATGCGGAAGACCTTACTGACGCAGAAAAGAAACACATCCCGGTGATAAGCTCGTCAGACAGTGTAAAACCAGGTGAACCCTTTGAGGTAAGTGTCACAGTGGGCAGCATCCCACACGTAATGGAACCAGCACACCACATACAGTGGATTGAACTGTATGCCAATGAGGAAATCCTGGGCAAGGTTTCACTCACCCCGGGATTTACAAAAGCAACTACTACATTGACGGTTGTGATGGAAACCACCGGAATTATAACATTGAAAGCTATAGAGCGATGTAATGTCCACGGATTGTGGGAAAACACCAAACGCATTATTGCCGGTTAAGTGATTTGAAATATGTTCAACCTGAGTAGGAGCAAAAGATGAATGGTGAGCCAGAGTTAAACATTAATGAGACATTGGACTGTATCGGGCTGTTTTGCCCGATACCAATTTTTAACACTACTGAAGCTATAAACAATATCAAAATAGGTGAAGTGCTTGAGGTACTGACCGATGACCCGGCTTCTAAACAGGATATTCCCAGATGGGCCAAGCGTACTGGTCACAAAATGTTGAAATTTGAGGATCTGGGTGATAATTTTCGATTCCTTATTGAGAGAACGAAATAATTAAGGAGATGTGAAAGATGGGCGAAGAGATTTTATTATATGTACAGACCAGTGGTGTGAGTACACCAGAGAGATTATATTCTCCTATGGTACTTGCCCAGACCGCAAAGGCCATGGGTATTGAAACTGCAATTTATTTTTTAGGCATGGGTGTTACAGTGGTAAAGAAAGGAGAAGCTGAAAAAGTGCAGATTGGGAGTTTCCCGACCCTTAAAGAAGTACTTGATCAGACTGCAGCCGCGGATGTAAAACTCTATGTCTGTGAAGCCAGTACCCAGTTGATAGGTCTGGATAAAGGTGATTTCATCCCTGAAGTCGAAATAGTGGGGGCAGCAACCCTTAACGACCTGGTACTGGAAGCTGACGGAACAATGTGGTTTTAAAAAGGTGGTTCAGATTGAACAGAGTATATATGGATAATGCTTCCGGATCACCTGTGGATAAACGTGTGGTTGAAGCCATGCTCCCGTACTTTGATTCCAGGATCGGCAATCCGACCTCGCTCCATGATTCGGGTGCCCAGGCCAGGAAAGCATTAGAAGATGCCAGGGAGTCAGTGGCTGTTTTTATCGGGGCGGAAAGTAAGGAAATCATCTTTACCTCTGGCGGTACCGAATCCAATAATATTGCTTTAAGAGGTGCAGTGCAGCGTAAGAAGAAAAAGGGGAACCATATCATAATTTCTGCCGTGGAGCACATGTCAGTTGTCAATACCTGCAAGGATTTGCAGCGCGACGGATTTGAGGTAACCACTGTGCCCGTGGACAAGGACGGATTAGTAGACCCCGGTCGCATTGCGCTGGAGATCACAAACCAGACTATCCTGATATCTTGTATGTATGCCAATGGCGAGATTGGTACCATCCAGCCTGTTCGGGATATCGGTGCCATGGCCAGGGAGAAGGATATACTCTTCCACGTAGACGCCGTGGCTGCTACCGGCAAGATACCTATTGACGTAATGCGGGACAATATCGACCTGCTGTCCTTTTCCTCAAATGACCTGTACGGTCCGAAGGGAGTGGGTGCACTGTATATCAGGTCGGGCGTGCCGCTGCGGCCGGTGATGACGGGTGGGGGCCAGGAAAAGGGGTTACGTTCCGGTTCTGAGAATATTTCCGGAATTGTAGGTATGGGGAAGGCATGTGAACTGGCAAAGATTGAAATGGAAAACGATGCCAGGCAAATGGA
>JAGLRT010000067.1 GCA_023136155.1 Methanosarcinales archaeon | reverse complement strand
GTTTATCTTTCAAAGTCAGGTAATATATATTCAACTATAAAGAATATATTCAACTATAAAGACTAATACTGAAATAATACGGGATGGAATGTTATGAAAATAATAAACGAACACATCACATTTAAAACAAAGGGCCACTCAGATATTGTTGACATTACCGGCCAGGTTCAGCGGGAGGTCAACAGTTCAGGGTTGAACAACGGCTCAGTGCTAGTCTTCGTCCCAGGTGCCACAGGTTCGGTGACAACCATAGAATATGAACCGGGTCTGGTGGCTGATATGAAGGCTGCATTGGAAACACTTGCTCCCCAGGGGCTGGATTATGACCACAATCTCAAATGGGGGGATGGCAACGGTCACTCCCACATCAGGGCATCAATGTTGGGACCCAGTCTGGTTGTCCCATTTATTGACGAGCGGCTGACACTGGGCACATGGCAACAGATAATTTTCATTGATATGGATAACAGACCCAGGTCCAGGGAACTGATATTGCAGATAACAGGCGAATGACATATGCCTGATTAAAAAAGTATATAATCCTGTAATTATAAATGTCCGCAAAAGTGATTCCATGAATATGACCATCTCAGGGAGCGTGTGGAAATACGGTGACAACATCGATACTGATGTGATAATTCCCGGCAAGTACCTGAGAACAACTGACATGCAGGTTTTTGCAGAACACGCAATGGAAGGCATTGACCCGAACTTTTCAAATAAGATTAAACCAGGTGATGTTATAGTTGCAGGTGAGAATTTCGGATGCGGTTCATCACGCGAGCAGGCGCCATTGGCACTGAAACATGCCGGAATATCCTGCGTGGTTGCAAAATCTTTTGCACGAATCTTTTTTCGAAACGCAATCAATGTAGGTCTTCCCATCATTGAAGCCGATGTCAGTTGCCAGGAAGGCGAAATATGCACAGTTGACCTTGAACAGGGTAAGGTACAGTGTAGTGGCAGGTTTTACGAGGGTACAAAACTTCCTGATTTCCTGCAGGAAATGCTGTTAGATGGAGGTCTCGTGGCCCACAGGAAAAAACAGGCATCGAAATGAGGTTGGTTTAACAATATGATGATATTTCCAGATGATTATAAGATGGTAGGTATCGCCCACGATGACCCCATCAAAAAAACGATGGGAGAAGGTCCCATTTATTTTGCAACAAAATACATGATTGCTTATGTACCTGATGGAAACATCAAAATAATCAAGGTCGAAAGTGAACCCACACAGTCCCTGCTAACTAAACCCATTTCATTTGAGGTCATTGCAGAGGGAGATGAAGTATTAGTACACAATACTGAACATGACGCCCATAACAGGACTAAATTGATACTGCTGGCACTGGAGGAATGTAAAGGTCCTGTGAATACTGTAATTTTCAAAGGTAGGGACAAACATCTTACATTTGTACACAAACCAACCATGTATGATGTCATAGAAATCGAGATCATTGATGTCATACCTCCCGAACCTCCCTGGCTGTCATTTGCAATTAAACGTCTGGTGGAAAGTGGCATCCTTGGTGAATTAAATATCACTTTTGTCAAGACACTAATTGATCTACGACAATTCGAAGGAGAGAATGTTGTTTTCCCATGTAATTCATCTGAATTAAACGGCAAGTACCTTGACACTAACGATGATATCGAAGACAATTCGTTACTGGTGGGCTGCGACATTTCCAAAGGTATATTTGAACTCCGGTTCCCTGACTATACGTATAAAATGGTTAACATGTGCCCGCTAAAAACTGAACTTCTCAAACCTTCAAAACCATTCATTACCCGATGCTGCCAGACAAACAAGACGGGGTTAGTCAACATTAACGGACACAATGGTGTGGCAGTTCATTGGGGGGCATCAGAATACGATATTGTAGATGCTGTCAGACTGCTGGTGGCTAAATTAGTTGGTGAACCAGATGAAAGTGGCAGTGATTGAAGGGGACGGTGTCGGTCATGAAGTAATCCCTCCTGCATTAAAGGTACTGAAGGCGGTAGAACTTGATTTTGAAATTGTGCCTGTAGAAGTGGGATACGGTAAATGGGAGCGTACCGGCCGGGCAATGGACGACAATGACCTGGATGTGATGCGGGATTGTGACTGTATACTCTTTGGCGCCATCACCACACCCAATGACCCTAATTACCAGAGCGTATTGCTGCGCATAAGGCGTGAACTTGACCTATATGCCAATGTCAGGCCGTTTCGGTCATTGAACATTCCCATAGATACTCCTTACGTGGCGAAGGAGCCTTTTGATTTCATAATTGTACGGGAAAATACTGAAGGACTGTACGGGGGCAAGGAGGATATTGGTGAAGACAGGGCCACAAGCATGCGCACCATTACCCGTAAAGGCAGTGAGCGTATCGCACGGACAGCATGTAAAATCGCAAAAGAGCGTAAGAACCGGCTTACTATAGTCCACAAGGCCAATGTGTTGAAATCATGCAGCTTTTTCCGCGAATTATGTATTGACGTGGCACAGGAAGATGGTGTTCAGTATAATGAGGCATTGGTAGATGCCATGGCCTATAATCTTATCCTTACCCCGCAAAAATACGATGTACTGGTTGCCACAAATCTGTTCGGTGACATCCTGAGCGACCTGTCAGCAGCCCTGGTCGGCAGTCTTGGTCTGTGTCCCAGTGCCAACATTGGAGAAAAGTATGCGCTTTTTGAACCTGTACACGGTTCGGCACCCGATATTGCAGGCAAAGGTATTGCCAATCCGCTGGCAGCTATTTTAAGTGCTAAAATGATGCTTGAATGGGCCGAAGAACATGAAAAAGCCGGACTGGTACAGCAAGCAGTTAACTATGTACTTGAGAAAGGTATTAAAACCACTGATCTGGGCGGCCATGCATCCACAAAAGACGTATCGTATGCATTAGTGGGATATATTGCTAATTTACGAAAATGAAGATCTCCACTTCAGAGCTGTAAGGAGCTTCATTCACCGTTTTTGCCGTGTCCTGTCAAGCTTAAGTTCATTATCAAAAGCATCATGATACATGTCGTGATATTTTCCGAATATATATTTCGTTTTCACACAATCTGGGATAAGTTACAAAATATTCAGGCTCATATCCAGCCAGCGTGAAGAATGTATAAGCGACCCCATTGAAACCACATTAACTCCAGTATCCACATATTCACTGATATTTTCAGGATTGATACCACCCGAAGCTTCCAGTATCACTCCCTCACAGAGTTTTGCATCTTTGAGGGTCTGGATGCACTCCCTGACCTCATCGGGCAGCATGTTATCAAACATGATTATATCGGCACCGGCTCTGGCCGCAGCCAGCATTTCATCAGCACCTGATACTTCAACCTCTATCTTCTTAGTAAAACTAGCTTCTGCCAAGGCGGCTTTAATAGCATTTTCAATACCCATTATAGCTATGTGGTTATCTTTTATCATCACTGCATCGGACAGGTTTAACCTATGGGTATCCCCACCGCCCAGCCGGACCGCTTTTTTCTCGAACTTACGAAAACCAGGCGTGGTCTTTCGGGTACAAGCTACTCTTACACCGTCGGCATAGGCTACGCAGCGAGCGGTCACTGTTGCAATTCCGCTCATCCTGCAAAGGAAATTCAGGGTCAACCTCTCAGCCCTCAATACATCAGGGGCCTTACCCCATACATCCGCAACCACATCCCCCGGATTTATAACATCTCCATCATCAAAACCCGGCTCGAATTCCAGCCCGAAATAATCAATTACCTGCCTGCATTCTTCCAGTCCAGCCAGGACCCCAGCCTCTTTGGTGATTATCCTGGCATGCACCCAGGTTTCTGGTACAATGGAGCATGAAGTATCATCGTCTCCTATATCTTCCTGAATGAATTGTTCCAGTTCAGTAATCAGCAATCCCGGACCACCTGATACATATTACAAAGCTTAACATAAGGCTGAACGGATTTATTAGTATCGATAATTCCCATTAAATTATTTCCGGTAATTCCTTAAAATCGGACAGGATATGGTCCGGTCTGGCCGCCTCTATATCTCCGGGTGTGTCCTTGGTACCATAAGCTGCCAATGCAGTCACCATACCTGCCGCCTTTGCGCCTATGATATCCCGCTCCACACTATCGCCTACGAATAGAACTTCTGTCGGCTCAAGCTGCAGTTGCTCCATTGCGTATTCAAATGGCAGGCCGTCTCTTTTTGGTGCACCGCTATCATCCCTGGTGATCACGTGGTCAAAAAAATGCTGCAGCCTCATTGCACACAACCGCTGCCAGCCCTTAAGCCTTGGAGCATCGGTTACAATGCCTATAACCAGACCGTGTTTTATGAGTTTAATGAGAGTCGGCACCACATTGGGGTACGGTTCAAGGAACGAAGGTTTTGTACGCAGGTATGCATTCACACCTGCAGCAAGGATGCGCTCGTCAACCTGGCCGAATCTGCGTTTTAAGAATTCACTGAAAGCATTGTCTGATTCGATACCAACTTCACAGTAGGTCTGGAATATGCTATCAAACGCCTCTTTTGGGTCCATATCCAATCCCTGGTCTATCATGGCACGTATTGCCATGTTCACTGCCATGTGTTTCATTTCAGAGAAGTCCAGCAGCGTATTGTCCAGGTCAAACAGGACGGCCTTGATAACCATATTGAAATATTTATGTTGACATGCATAAATAGGTATTGATAATAAGTGTTGATTAAAGATATAATCAATTAATGATTGATTATATAGTATTCATAAATATACCGGGGACAAGGTTATGAGAATAGCATGGGCAATTACCGGAGCAGGACATTTTATTAATGATAGTTTTGAAGTTTTCAGGAAACTAAAAGCTGAACATTCGGATCTTAAGGTATCTATTTTCATATCCGGAGCAGGAGAAGAGGTTCTAAAGATGTACGGACTGCTCGATTCAATAAAAGATGTCGCACCGGGCGGATACATGGAAGAAATATTCCTGGAAAGGGACCAGGGTTACAGTTACCCTAAAATTGGCCGGTTCCTTATGGATAAATATGATTGCCTGATATTGACACCAGCCACATCCAATACTGTGGCAAAGATTGCAAATGGAATTGCAGACACCCTTGTTACCAATGCTGTTACCCAGGCAGTAAAAGGAAGTGTGCCGGTATATGTTGTGCCGGTAGATATTGCCGGGGTAATACGTTCAGAGCTACCTTATGGAATTGACAGGGATTTATGCGTTAAGTGTGAAGTATGTCCTCCAAGGGATAACTGCCCCAACCATGCAATAACACTTGAACCACAGATTGGCCTGCTGATGTGTGAAGGCTGTGGCAACTGTGTCGAACTGTGTCAGTACGGTGCCATAAAAGGCGGTGAAGTGGAACTAAGGGTGAGAGATCTGGACAACAGGAACGTCCGGATATTAAGGGGACTGGATGAGATTACTGTGCTTGAAAGCCCATATGATGTCCTGGAAATCATTTGGGAAACCTGACAATTCATGCAAAGATAAATACTATCAACTACATCTGGAAACGCAATAGGAATTACAATGCTGTTTGAGATACTGATATTTGTCATTGCAATTTTTATTCTGGTATATTCAAGCGATATCTTTACAAAAAACGCTTCCATACTGGCCCAATCATTTGGAGTTTCACATTTTTTTATCGGGATTACTATTGTTGGTATAGGGACATCCCTGCCCGAGATAATGATAACCGATTATGCTGCATATACTGGAGAATCCGGTATTGTGCTGGGTAATGTTATCGGGTCCAATATCACAAACATTGCGTTTGTACTTGGCACGGCTTTTTTTATCAGGAATACAGTCATTTCTGATAGCCACATGTTCAATGACAGCATAGTCCACATACTTATACTGGCTTTCGGAATTGTTACCATCCTGACCGGCAACCACATAACCAGGATAGAGGGCATGTTTTTATGTGCGTTGTATCTTTTATACATACTGTATTTATTAAAATCCCACACAAAACAAAAAGATGATTTTGATAAAGCCCGGTTTGATGTAAAAGCAGTGCTATATACTATGCTAAGTCTGGTGGGTGTACTGCTGGGAAGTAAATTGCTGGTGGATTCAGCGGTTGATATGGCAGGCGAACTGGGCATTTCAAGTGCCGTTGTTGGGCTTACAATAATAGCACTGGGTACATCCCTTCCAGAACTTGCGGTATCAGTATCAGCAGCCAAACGGGGTTTTACCATGTTGATATTGGGAAATATTGTAGGTTCCAATGTTACCAATATGGTGCTGGCAATGGGTACTGCTTCCATAATAAACGAAGTGGTTGTGGATGAGCCCAATCTATTCAGATTTAATATAGCATACATGATGTTGTTATCACTCATCTTAGTGGTGATTGTCAGGAAAAATGAGATATCCCGTATGTGGGGGATTCTATATCTGGCAATGTATGTCTTTTTTATCGGCTATACCTATACCATTTGAATATAACGGAATAATAGGTTTACTGCCATTGCAATTACCCCACCCAATCCTGCCATGCGGATGGAATGAAGAAGAATGTTCTGTTGCATAATTCGCCCCCAGTACACGCCCAGCACGGCCAGGGAGGCAATACTTAAACCCATGGAAACTTCGAGTTGCTGGCTGTCAAGTAACATGAAAGGTAATATGGGAAGCATCGACCCTACAAAACAGGCAGCAGTATGTATGAGGGAATGTGCCCAGATTTTCTTTTTGGTAAGTTGTTCAATTTTGGTATTGTCAAGGCTTCTCATCAGTGGTTTTTCAAGCAGGGTGAGTTTGCCCAGTTCAATGTCACCCAAGGTAACAAATGAACCGATACCATTAGCCAGTGCAAGAGCTACCGCACCGGCCAGTGCTGTATTTATGACTAAGGTGGTATCTCCTGATACAGATGCTCCTGTGACCACACCCAGAATTGCAAGTATGCCACTGGTACTTCCCAGGATTATATATTTGCTGCATTCAATTTTATCATCCATTTGATATTTGGATGTTATGTTGGATATATAGCAATAAATCTATGCCTGTTGAAATGATTTAGATAACGATTCAAGGAACAACTTAAAAATTAATATTTTGTGATACCTGACCATGACTACAGCAAAATTCGAGATATACAGCAACTTGTTATTCAAAGTACATGCCCTCATTGACGACGGATTGGTCAAAACCCGAATAACCGGCCTGGCTGCACCCGTTCTAAATCATTTCCTTCATGATATGCTAAGTATATTTGACGGAAAAGTTCCGGTCAGGGTTACTGATGACACACTGTATTTTTCCACCTGGATGCCCCCGATTCCTTCTCTGGCCTATGACAGGCTGGTACGCAGCCAGACAAAGAACATGATAGCTCAGCCCCTCTGGAAATTTGGAATCCCTGCATCCACTAACCCGGAACAGGTGACTATTTCCATCACAGAAGAGTGCCCGAACCGATGCATCCACTGCGCCTTGCCGGATACCAAACACAAGACAAGTCTCTCAATTCCGGCAATTAAGGATATTATTGACCAGTCTGTGAACATGGGGGCCACCCAGATTATTTTTGACGGCGGCGAGCCCATGGTATATGATGGCCTGGAGGAACTGGTTGCCCACGTGCCTGATGGCGCCATCTCTACGGTCTTCACTTCAGGTTCAGGTCTGACACGAGAGAAGGCACAGGCACTGGCTGATGCAGGATTGTATGCTGTCAATGTAAGTCTTGACAGCCCCAAAGAAGGCGAACATGACCGGATACGAGGGCGTGAGGGTGTGTTCAATGATGCCATGGCAGGCATTGGTCACTGCCTGGATGCAGGACTGCTGGTTGACATATATGTGGTGGTTGCGCCTCATAATATCCATGACCTTGATGGGTTCTATGAGTTGGCTGAATCGGCTGGAGTGCATGAACTATCATTCTATGAAATAGTACCCACAGGCAGGTGGATGGACCGGGAAAAGGACATACTTTCACCCGCACATCACCAGCTGCTGGATGAGTTTGTGGAACGAAGGAAATGCGGCCCGGTAAAGGTGTTTTCCATTCCGGATGTGATGAAAAACACTGGCTGTTTTGCAGGGCGGCGCTGGCTGCATGTGACGCCCCAGGGTAATGTCCTGCCCTGCGCCTGTATCCCAATAACTTATGGGAATATTTATAAAGAGCCGCTAAAGGACATCTGGCGGCGTATCCAGAAAACCGGGATATACCGCTCCCAGGGCTGTCTTATGCGGGATGATGTATTCAGGGCAGAGCATCTCAGGACAAGGGATTTAGAGGCAGAGCAATCTTTATGAGCACAGCCGCTGTTCATGAGCCAAATGATATTTGAAAAGATACATACCATCCCAACTGCGGAAGAACTCCTTGATAAAGCCTTTCGTCGTGCTAATCGTGCCCGAAAAGGTAAAACTGTAAAAAGTGAATCATCCCGTCGCCGTGCAGATGAGTCCATGCTACTGACCGCTACGAATATCCTGTCGGATAACCTGGCTAATGTGGTGCGGCAATTCCCCAGTTTTGACAATATCCCTGAGTTCTACCGTGAACTGGCGGATATACTGGTAGGGGTGGATGTATTGAAGACCAATATTGCATCAGTGCAATGGGCAGGCGAGAAGATACACGAAGTAGGTCGGCTTTCTGTTGGAAAGATGCGGCACAATAGCGATTCCTCAACAATTCGCAAGGCAGCCTATGGCAGGATGTCTTCCATTATAAATGATGTGGATAAGAGCCTCAGGTTGCTGAATGATGCCAGGAATAAATTACGTAAACTTCCGGCCGTGGGTATGGAGCCCACCATTGTTATCGCTGGTTACCCCAATGTGGGAAAATCCAGTTTCGTTGCCCTTGTATCCAGTGCAAGTCCTGAGGTGGCATCATATCCTTTTACAACAAAAGGGCTGGCTGTTGGGCATTTCAGGGTAGGAAATGTCAGGTGCCAGATAGTGGATACACCTGGTCTGCTGGACAGGCCGCTGGGAGAGCGCAATGAGATTGAACTACAGGCCATATCAGCTTTGAAACATCTGGGTGATGTGTTCCTGTTCATTGTAGACCCATCGGGTACGTGCGGGTATGAGCCGGATGACCAGATGAGGTTATTGAAAGAGGTACAGGAGCATATTGAGATGCCTGTATTGGTGGCAGCTAATAAGATCGACCTGCTGGATGATGAGCCCGGGAGTGGATATGATGCCACAATGTCCACTTTGACAGGTGAAGGTGTGGATGATGTGATGGAGCGTATGGTTTCGATGATTGATCTGGAGAAGTATTTAATTAATTAATGAATGAATGGGGAGACATGGACTTATTTTAGTAAAAATAAGCCCCTCATTTACCCACTTCATTCGATGGTCCATTCTATTTTTACGGGCATTCATACCATTGGAAGGTATGCCATCAAAGGTGAGAAATTCTTCATAAAAAACGGTATTGATAGGGAAAATATTACTCTTGCGAATGTTAAATATATTTATTTCCTTGTTTTGAATTATTTCAGCCAATGCATCATATGAGATTGTCGGAAAAGTGATTAAATCGAAACACTTCGATAAACGTTGATGAGTAAAACGCTATGGTGGATAATGCTGTATAGCGGTTCACTCACCAATGTTTATTGGAATGTATATATTTCATCACTTTTCCGAGAGTCTCAATTATGGTAAAAATAGCATAAATATACCACTTACACCTATTGTTCTTACATTGATCTCCAAGAATGATCCATGATATTGGAAGAGTGATGACTCACATGAAGATTATTCTCAAGTTCTTTAAGGAAGGATATCAGACTCCAGAGATTGCAAGAAAGACTGATCATACGGAAGAGGCATGTGATAGGTATATTAAGGCATACAAGAAGGTTGAGATGTTGAATAAAACGATGAAAAATGAGGAGATTGCTAACGTTCTGGGAATGGGGAAATCTCTGGTGGATGAAAACATAAGAATTTTAAATAAGGAGTGAGTTATATGAATGAAGTCAATAATGGCAGGGAGAGAAACCTTTCGGTCATTTGAGAGTTTAGAAAAATGGTAAAGAAAAATAATAACAATCAAGAAGAACCTCTTGAAAAACAACTTTGGAAAGCAGCGGACAAACTCAGAAAGAACATTGACGCTGCCGAATACAAACACATAGTCCTTGGTTTGATATTTTTAAAATATATATCTGATGCTTTCGAGGAGCTGTATAACAAACTGCAACAAGGCGAAGGCGATTATGCCGGTGCTGACCCTGAAGACAGGGACGAGTACAAAGC
>JAGLRT010000066.1 GCA_023136155.1 Methanosarcinales archaeon | reverse complement strand
ACTACCGGACTTGTGCCAGGTGAGCATACCATATATATTCGCGCAATGGAACGTGATAATACATGGGGTCCGGTGAATGAAGCTGTCTTCTCAATAGAAATTCCAGTTCCCGGAGCTGAACAGGAATCTATGCCGACAACTTTGATAATCATTGGTACCGGGTTGGTAGGTCTTGCTGGTTTGATGCTCCTGCTGAGGAAGAGTGGATATTTGTTCAACTTTAATGAAGTCCCAGGAAAAGATACTGAGAAACTCCTACAATATTTAGAACAAAATCATGGTATTGATTGGTTAAAAACCGCCAACATCGAAAAAATCGACGATGGTAAGGTCATAAAAGTATCCAATGATGTAAATGATATTACTGTAAAACTTAACGATGAAAAAACCAGGTTATACCTGAATATAAATGGCGGTAAAACTGATGAATTCATTGTGAAGGTGAAAGATGGTGAGCCAGAGATATTCAAGAAAGGGATTCGTTATCGGAAGGGAAATATTTAAGGCATTCACCGTGAGGTAATACAATGATTATGATGAAGAAGGTATTGTTTGGAGTAGCTATTGGACTAATCATTATTATCGGGTCAGGGTGTTTATCAGCAACCGAGGAACCTGAACTAATGCTAATAGAAGCAACACCTATTCCCACCCCGTCAGCAGCAGCTCCGATTATTGACTATTTGAATGTTTCTGATGAAACCTGTGGAGAATGCCATATAAAGGCGTTTACTTCAATATCACAGGAAGGCGGCGGACACGATAAAGGTTGTATTTTCTGTCATATCCAGCACGGTGTAAAGCTAAAATGTACCGATTGCCATGAACTTATCCACGGCATACAGCTTCAGGATTGTAAGGATTGTCATGATGAACATGCTCCTATGGGTATTACGATAAGTCTGGACTTGGAAAGCTCGTGTTCACTCTGTCACCCCAAGCAAATTGAGGAGTTCTCTGATCATCCAAGCAGGCATGGTGATATGAAATGTGGTTACTGTCACCAGACCCATGGACAGATCGAGGCATGCACCAACTGTCATGCACCGCACAGTAAAGGGCTGATTTATAACGATTGTCTTAACTGTCATCCGGCACATATGCCCCTGGACATCAATTATTCCAGAATTAGTGTACCACTGGAACAATGTGCCATATGTCATGAAGGAGCAGGCACTGCATTGGAGCAGAGCAATACTGAACACACCAGTCTGGAATGCGCATATTGCCATCCGGTTCACAAACAAATCCCTGAATGTATGGATTGCCATACCCCTCATGATTCTGATATGACAATTAGCGATTGTCAGGGCTGCCATCCTGCTCATGATCCGGCTGTTATTAATATCCCTCTGGACATTACAAGAAATGATTGTGCAATTTGTCATGAAGCAATCGATACCGAATTACGTTTAAGTAATACGAAACATGACGATTTGAATTGTATTTACTGCCATCCAAAACATGGATATTTACCCCCATGTGAGTCCTGCCATGGGCTGCCACATAAAAAGGAAATCCATGATTTATACACTGAATGCACAAAATGTCATATTGTTGTACATGATGTGAAAAATATTGTGTTCACTGAATAATCGACATAGTATAGTCTGATGCATACGGTACTATCACGGAATTATAAGAGCAGTACGGGACAACCACATACAGTATTACTTACGAATCCGGGGTAGTATCACTGATGTATCGGTAGAGGAATCTGACCTTGAGGTGATATTTTTGGGGTTTGTGAGTATTGAGGATAAGTAATAACCTATTCAGGATTCTATAAAGTCTTCAATTGCTTCAATAAATTTGTAAAGGTCATCAGTTTCTTCTTTCAGATGCACATATACCTTGTTATCATCCACTTTACAATATCTATGATTCGTTCAATATAAAAAGAACCTGTACCGATTAGTTATCACAAACCGGTTCATCTACGTTTATATATATAAAACACATATCAGAATACCATGATGGGCAACACCTTCGGAAAAGCATTTTCAATCACAACATGGGGCGAGAGCCACGGGCCTGCCGTTGGCGTGGTTATTGATGGTTGCCCCCCGGGTTTGGAACTATCAGAAGCCGATATCCAGCATGAACTGGACCGTAGAAGACCAGGCCAGAGCGAGGTTGCCTCACCCCGCAAGGAAGAGGATAGCATTGAAATATTATCTGGAATTTTCGAAGGTAAGACCACAGGCACGCCCATTTCCATGCTGGTCAGGAACAAGGACGCTGACTCAAGCAAATATGACATTATTAAGAACATGCCCCGCCCCGGTCATGCTGATTATACCTACCAGATGAAATACGGCATTCGTGACCATCGTGGCGGCGGGCGTTCATCTGCCAGGGAAACAATCGGACGGGTAGCTGCCGGTGCAGTGGCAAAGAAGATACTGGCTCGCCATGGTATCGAAATACTGGCACATGTAGTTGAACTGGGCGGTATCAGGGCTTCACCAGTACAGGTGGAGGATATAAAAGCAAATGTAGAATCAAATCCGGTACGCTGTGCAGACCCCGAAGCTGCCAAAGCCATGCTTGAGAGGGTGAAACAGGTACGGGAAGATAAAGATAGCATCGGCGGGATTGTTGAAATAATGGCACTTGGCGTTCCACCAGGACTGGGTGAGCCTGTATTCGATAAACTGGACGCTGACCTTGCAGGAGCCCTGATGGGTATAGGGGCTGTCAAGGGTGTGGAGGTGGGTTCAGGATTTGCAGCTGCTAATATGACCGGAATCCAGATGAACGACCCTTTCGAAATTCAAAACGGACAGGTGGCATGTTCCACCAACAACGCCGGAGGTATCCTCGGTGGTATCTCCAATGGTGAGATAATTGTATGCAGGATTGCGGTAAAGCCAACTCCTTCCATTGCCCGGCCACAGAATACTGTGGATATGTCTGATATGTCAGGGACCGAAATAATCATAGAAGGGCGACACGATCCCACTATTCCGCCAAGGATTGTACCTGTGGCTGAAGCTATGATGTCTTTGGTACTGGCTGACCACATGCTGCGCTCACAATAGTATTTCAGTTGGGTCAGAATAGAACTATGCTATAGCTTCCTACGTGTAAATGTGAAGCAATGCAAATATATTTCCATACTATTTAGTATCCTCTGACACGTCACCAACTTTTTCATAGATGTATGAAATAAGATCCCTGAAGTCGTCCATTCCTTCAATTTCCGTTTTTTTCAAAAGCACGGTACTGTCCACACATTCCGACTTACATTCCCCGTTTACAATGAACATTGATTGAGCTTTTGTAACTTCCGAGATACTGCTCATCAGTTTTGCCCTTTTTATCATTGCACCCGTATAATCGCTAAATCCAGTAAGAATAATGGGTATGTTTTTATTTTCATTGCTGTTTCTGTGTTCGAATGAGACAGCATTGAACGGAGCCTGGGACACAGGCACTACATCAACATCCAAACTTGATAATATTGACTTTATGCTGATACTAGGTTCTGTCTCCACAGGTGTTGGCCGATTTTTTCGTCCTTTGTTGTCAACATTTAGAAAATCAATAGCAAGGGCAATGGCCTGATTGAACATATCTTCAAGCTGTATAACCATATCAACTGACATGTCCATATCGTCATCTTCATATTTACTTATGGACCGTCTGGACACGCCAAGTTCTGAAGCCAGGGCGCCAATTGAAAGATTTGAATGCAAACGCATCTCCTGCAAAACGTGGCCATCCACGTTTACATATAACCCACCAGGCGCAGCATATACTATGGGAGGTACTTCTTCAACAAAATAATCGTAAAGAGTGTTGATATTGATAGAAGGAATGCCGTACCTGTAATAAACCACCCCTGATTCCAGGGGATGGTCCCTGGTCTTCTCGCCTATGACTAGAGGAGAACCATCAAGGTATTCCGACAGTTGCAGCATCTCCTGTGCAGTGTCTTGTTTCAGACCGTCCACATTTGAGAGTACTTTTATAAGCAGGAGTACTTCGTCATTTCCAGCCGCGATATCAAAACTCCTTGGCCTGATATTACAGCGCTGAGATAGGGCATAGCCGCTCTTTTTCAGTATGACAATGGTCTGGCTTATCAATTTTTCTTTAGTCATGATTTCAGGCGTATTTGACATTTAATGATAGGATATTTATATCAATACTTATTCGTATATAAAAGGATTTATTACATGACCATAACCAGAGCTCATCTTTTGATCACAGGAAAGGTACAAGGTGTTTATTTCAGGTACCATACGATGGAGAAAGCAGTTGAACTGGGATTGAAGGGTTGGGTCAGGAACCGTATGGATGGTAAAGTGGAAGCTGTATTCGAAGGTGCTCCTGCACAGGTGATTGAGATGATTCATTGGTGCCAAACAGGCCCGACACTTGCTAATGTTACGGATGTGCAGGAGGCTTGGGAAGAGCCTGTAGGAGAAAATGCACCATTTAGAATCAAATAGGATTGACATCTCGATTTCGGTTTTGCAGAACCCTTTTATATCTCCTTTAATAATATCATAATGAGGACAGTAACTATATGGATAAACTCATTATCTGCATTGACAGGGATGATGATATCGGGTTAAAAACCGGGGAAAAGAGCCCGGTAATCGGCAGGGTGAAAAATCTTGAAACGGCAGCTAAGCTTGGCATTGCCGACCCCGAAGATTCAGATACCAACACTATATATGCGGGTGTCAAGTTGTATGACCAGCTAAAGGAAGAAGAACTTGACGTAGAAATTATTTCAATCGCAGGCGACCGTGATGTGGGTCTTATTTCTGACATGAAAATAGCTGACCAGCTGGATGAGATAATAATTAACTACAATGCACGAAGTATCATCCTGGTTTCAGATGGAGCTGAAGATGAATCAGTGCTACCAATATTGGAATCCAGGATTAAGGTTGACGGTGTACATAGGGTTATTGTCAAACAGAGTGAGAATCTGGAAAGTACTTATTACCTCTTGAAAACGGCTTTTAATGACCCGAAGATATCACATACTTTCTTTGTACCCATAGGACTGGCAGCCCTTATATATTCCATCTTCTTGTTTGCCGGAGATCCGAAATACGCTTGGGCAGCCATTCTGGGTGCAGTTGGTACATATATGCTTTATCGTGGTTTTGGGTTTGATGATGCCTTTGAAGAGTTTAAGTCACAGTTGAAACATTCCCTGGCATCAGGGAAGTTTTCTTTCATCACCTACACGGTGGCATTAATACTCACTCTGGCAGGTACAATAATTGCCGCCATCAAGTTCTGGGAATTCTATACCCGTAATGATATTTTTGTAGGAATTATAATCCTGTTCATGGTTTTTATCAACCAGATAGTCTGGTGGTACGTTGCCGCAGGGTGGATAGCCTCAATAGGCCGAATGGTGGACAATCATATAGAAGGTAAAAATTATAAACGCAAATTCCCATATTTGTTCTTCATGTTTTCATTGGGTCTGCTGATGTGGGGCTCCAGCACATTTATTCTTTCAATGAGCTCATCTATTGATGAATATTTCATCACATCCGACACCGGACGTAACCTTCTTGTGCTTTCGGTAGTGGGAGCCGTAATCGTATCGCTCATAGGTATATGGATATCAACGAGGATATCGGATGAAATTCCAGAAACAGCATGAGATCGATGCCGTTTTAATAGGCGGAGTAGGTTTTCGTCCTGAAGAATATGGGTTCAAGGATATTGAAGTAACCACGCCATACGGTAAAGTGAGTGCAAAACTGGGAACTATTTCCCATGACGACAGGGAACTGGAACTGGCACTAATAGGGAGGCATGCAAATAGTGATAGTGGCATTAGTGAACACCTGCCGCCCCACTGTCTCAATTACAGGGCAAACGTGTGGGCCGCAAAAGCGCTTGGTTCAGTGCGTGTTATTGCTACAAATTCGGTTGGCACTTTGGGCGACCATCCACCCGGGAGTTTTCTGGTGGCGAATGATTTTATAGATTTTACAAAGTCAAGAGTGAACACTTTTTTTGATACCGCTACAGTACATGTGGATATGACTGAACCTTACTGTTTTGAAATCAGTGAATGTCTCAAACATGCACTGGAGAGTAACGGTCTTGTCCGGCAGACTGGCGTGTATGTATGCACTGAAGGACCCCGGTTTGAGACTGCAGCCGAGATACGGATGTTGCAGTCCTTTGGAGATGTTGTGGGTATGACCGGACTGCCTGAAGTGGTGCTGGCAAGGGAATTGGGGCTGTGTTATGCGTCACTGTGCATTATAACCAACAGGGCTTGTGGTCTAGCCGGTAAAAAATTGACTATAGATGAAGTCCTCGAAATGCTGGATGAAAAACAGGAGACTCTTCGCAACATTATCCTGGATGCAGTCGCGTCATTGCCGGAAAATAGAGATTGTGACTGCCAGTATGCGACACATGGTGCGACCATCAATTAGTCAGGTGAATCATATTCATGCATCCTGATAGCTTCTTCTAAAGATAGTTCGTACTTTGCAACCTTGCGTGCTAATTCCCTTGGTATGCTGGCCTTGCCGTGTGAGAGTTTCCGGCTCATTTCCTGTATGCGTTTTATCTCACCGATAGAGGGTTCTAAGTCCTGTATGCCTGGTGTTGTACCTGTGAGCCGGGCGATATTTATGGCAGCTATGATATCAGAGATTTCAGGGCCATGTATGCCCCGCCCCATCGCAGGTGTAGTTCCTGTTTCGTCAACCAGTTCAACCAGCACTCCGAGGTCAAGGAGCGAATTTGACAACTGGGCACTGACCAGTCGCGCCCCGTGCCCTATCCTTACAATACTGTTTTCTGGCGGGTAATCTTCAAGTATCTGCTTGACCACACCCGGAACCTCGCGGGACGGGATATGATATATTGCTATCACCATGTCATCTTCCAGTACTGCAACACCCAGGTCTATGCCGATGATGATCTGGCCTTTCCCAGTCTTGCCATTTAGCATCTGCAGTGCTGCATTAACGGTTGATTGAGCGTCCTTACTAAAGGTGACGATTTTTCCAGGGTTAAAATTAATTTTATTCGATTCGTCGGCTGATGTGATTACTGAGCCAACGTATGGAGGAATGGGGTCGGAAAAAGAGAGCACCACAGTATCTATACTTCTGAATTTTGTTACTTCCAATATGGACTGGAATATTGTAAAATCATCAGTGATAAGTGCAATTCGTTTAGACCTGTTATACCCTCCCGGAAGTAAACGAAAAGGTATTGGTTTTAGGACATATAAGTATAGTTTGATAGTGTGTCGTGCCCGTTACCAGATACACGTTGGATACTCAGATTGCCATGACCTCCGGGGGCACGGTAGGGGTGACAGGAATAGTTGTCCTGATTCCATAAAGGCTCTGTCTGGCATCTTTGAAATAGAATCTTTCTTCCAGAAAGCCTTCATCTTTGAGCCGGGACAGTGCATAACGTACCGTCCTGGGTGGAAGATAACTTTCCCTGACTATTTCTTTTTGGGTTAGTAGGCCGCTGGATTTCAGTACCTTAAAGACTAGTTTGGCAGAAGGTGGGAGGTCTTCAATCTTTTTTGAAGAAGGTTGTTCATATGGCTGTACATTTAACTCTGGGTTATTGACGACAAAAACGATCCCTCATTTTTATTTCACCAAATAATGTTAACGCTGTTGACTGATATAAATGTTATGTCAGGATGAGGGGAAATTCCCCCTCTTGACAATTAGTTCTGATTTCTGTTCCGCTAACCAGGAAATACCATTATAGCCAGAATACTCGACAGTATACCGAATCCAGGTGTACCCTCGTTCTTAGTAGCTTATGGCGCGGGTGTGGAATCAGCCACTGTACCGGAACCAGATGTAGCAACATTTTTTCCTCTACTTGACTCCTCAACTTGCTCTAGTGTCAAGTCAACCCTATAATGTATCCAAATACGCTATCAATACACCGTACAATCGGACACTTTGATGTTGACTTGACACTAGTATCAAGAAGGTAGAGAATCCGGGAGTCGGGGATAATTACTGGTAGTGTCCGCCAGCCTGTCCGGTTAGTGAGATTGCAGGGGACTACCATTAGCCGTCGTGGCGCCTGTACAACCGCAGATGGACTTAGACATACGCAACCTTCACACAAGTACCGGGGCTGACGTGGGGTGTGAACCGGAAGCAAACACGAAAGTCGCGCTTCATCAGCCTGTTTGTGCTACACTAAGCCCACCGCCGGCAAGGTGCAGTCTTGACCGCATGCAGTACGTTCCACCTGACCAGGGATTTCAGTCTACTTTTTCAAATGGATTATAAAACATCCACTAAACCCAAGATTATTATTTGGTATAGACTGAGACCAATATTTCATAAATTAATAAAAAAAATCATTGCTCATCTTTATGGTATAAATCTAAAAAAATTATTTTATCTTCATCCCTTATGTACAAATAAAACAACCTGAAAGGTGAAATATATATTTCTCTGGTACCTTTTCTGCTGTATCTCATAGGTTTTCCAATTTCTGGTGAGTCTATGATTTTAAGAATCTTCGTTTTAACTTTTAATTTTAATACTTGATCCTTAATCTTCCGAACCTTCTTTTCAAATGAAAGGTTATAAGCAATAGTTACCATTTTTCAATTTCGTTGACAAAGTCTTTTGCATTCATCTCGTTAAAGTGTCCTTTTTCATACATTTTCAGAGCTTCTTCGGTTCTTTTGGCAAAAGTAATATCATCTTCGAAATTTTTACATGTGTCGCTTACTTTTTTGAGGATTAATTGTTCTCCGTTCTTGATAATGAACAATTTTTCCCCTTCACAGAAATTACCCCTCATTTCCAAAGGAATCACGATCTGCCCTTTTGAACTAAGTTTTGTTATTGCAATATCAATCATACCAATCACATTGTAAGATTGGTCTTACAAAATATATAACTCTTTGGAGAGGCGTTTTTTTTACTGATACCGTGCGTAATCTCATCCCGGTACTTCATCTCCCTCAACAATTTGGTCCTGATAAAAAATGAGAATGAGGGGGATTGCACCCCTCAAAATAGTCCATCTTTATTTCTTCCTTGAATATATTGCGACCAGTATCCCCATAATCCCAAACAGTATCCCGAACCCAGGTGTCCCCTCGGTCGTAGTAGTTTCAGGAGTGGCTGTGGATTTAGCCACTGTACCGGAATCAGGTGTAACAACAGGTTCTCCGCTGCTTGACCCCTCGGACTGCCCCAGTATCAGGAAGTTAGAGAATCCGGGAGTCGGCGATGAATACTGGTAGTGTCCGCCAGCAGTAAGCTCTCTACCATAAACGGGCGCGCTGTGTCTGATTGCTAAGGGTGTTGCGATTGATTCAGACACGGATTTACGCTGATTTACGGTGATATAGGTTTGTGTGGCATATGATTAATCGTATCATCTGGTCTATTCAACTGCGTTCATTTGCGTTTATCTGCGGTTTTTTATGGTATATAAAGTATAA
>JAGLRT010000065.1 GCA_023136155.1 Methanosarcinales archaeon | reverse complement strand
CAATCAGCAACAGCACTGCCCCGGTCACCAACCGTATCTCGATACGTCTTTTCTCCCTCAACTCATCAACCAGTTCAGGACTTAGTCCGAACACCAGCAATATACCCAGTGCCAGCACCGGTAGTACCACACCCAGGTTATACACTGCCAGATACACCGCACCCCCGGCAATTTCCCCTCTGCTTATCAACATATCCAGTATGGCAAAATATACCGCTCCCACACAGGGTACTTTTATCAGTGAGAACAGTCCGCCAGCGACGATAGATATTAACAACATATTCTTACCGCCAATCTTCCTTGCAAAATTCGTGAATGAGCGAGGCGTCTTTAATGAGGACCTACCGTGTACCTTCATGTAATATGCATCATATAAATGCCACAACCCCAATAGTCCAATAATTATTAACAAAAACAACGTGATGTTTTCCTGCATCTCAGGATGTTGTTTCACAATGCTAAGCAGCCCCATACCCACTACCATGTAAACTGCAAATATCCCTATACAGAACCCAACAATTATAGTCACCATATCAAGGCGTTTTCCCTTTGAAGATAAAGTGATAGATGCCATAAACGCCATCACTGCAAGTAAGCACGGATTAAAACCCGCAAGCAGGCCCGCAATTAACACCACCATCAAGGATAATTCAGGCAGCTTTTCATATCCGGCAACAGGCTGTGATGTGCCATTATCCATCAAAGGAGGAACATTTTCAATACCGTTCACCAGCAATGCTTCCAGCAGGCTTGCATTGCCATCGTAATTCGAGTACGTAATGAGTGTCTGGCGGTTGATAACAATTACCGGTACGGTGTATACCCCGTACACCTTCATGCGGTCGTATCCTGCAACACCGTCATATTCTGTCAAAATCTCGTATTTATATACACTCACATTATTGTACCGTCCGACAACGTCGTTCAGCACCGGGGATGTATGGGCACATTTTGAGCAACCATCTTCATAGAAATACTCGATCTCGATTCTATCGGGCTGCCCGGTTGAAGGAGCTATGAATAAAATTACGACCAATAATGTAATGATAATAGCCAGGCTGCTAATGGCATATTGTGGATGCACAGGTTTGTTTGTCATACTGGCTCTCTATTACCAGACCGGTTCTCAGGTTCATTAATTCACCTGTTTCAGTGGAGACATACCCTTCAACCACAAACAGGTCATTTATAGTACCGCAAGAACAGGTCCGCTCTAACATCTCTACCTTCCAGTAAGGCTTACCTTCCTGCATTATGCTACCGTTCAAAGCATACAATGAGTCATGTACCAATGTGGTTTTCACAACCCGCCATTCAGGCCTGTTGAAATGTTCAGATAAGTATTGTTGGGTAACAGGGTCCTGTGCCACAATCTCCACAGCCTGCTGACTATCCACTTTTAAGTATAACCCATCATCTACATTCGGTTGCCCGGAAAATATCACAAAAACCGTTACTGTAACAATGATACAAACCAGTAAAAGTATGGCCAGTATAGCTAATGACCCGGATTCTCCTTTATGGTTCATATCTCAAAATCCTTATAGTATTTATTAAACCTTTGCTGCACCTGTTCCCAGGTAGGAAGGTTTGTCTGGCATCCCAATTTTTCAACCACAAAGGATGCAGTCGTAGACCCTACCCGGGCGCATACTTCCAGAGGATACCCCCTGGTATATGCCAGCAAAAAACCTGCACGGTGAGCATCGCCGGCACCTGTGGGGTCTAATGCCACAACCTGAATGGCAGGTATGAATATCCGCTCACCATCCCTGTATATTTCACTACCATCCTTATCCAGTGTGACCACCACGATCCCTATTTCCTCTTCCAGTTCTTCCCGGCTGCAACCTGTCATCCGGACCAGCCTCTCAATCTCATGACGGTTGGTGAACAGAATATCAGTATGTGACAATATGGTCTCAAGGCATTCTTTTGAATATAACACCAGATCCTGCCCTGGGTCAAATGAAACAAAATCCGCACTCTGTGCTATCCGGCTGTTAAACACAGGGTCAGCCGTGGCCAGGTGAACAAAATCAAGTTGGGGGGGTTCCAGTTCAGGGAAATGCTTTGACGCCCCCCAGTAAAAATAGGTTATCTGGTTATGGTTCCCATCAGTATAAATGAATGCTGATGCTGTCTTCTCATGCTCCATCCTGAACATAAGACTGGTATCCACACCCAGACTTTCCAGGTGCTGGCAGTACTTTGAACCATTGAAATCACCGCCTACAGGGGAAATTAACTGGCTGCTGCCACCCATCTGAGCTATCCCGGCTGCGATATTAGCAGCACCTCCCCCGTAGTAGATATGGTAATCGTTTATTGGGATGGAAGAATTTGGTTGCGGAAAATTTGTTACATCAAACAGGTGGTCAAGTGCAGTATGACCCACTATCGAAATTGTTTTGTCCAAGTAAAATACCCCTAAATCAGCATTACTCTTCTAAATGTTCCAGTTCAATGACCTCTACCACATTGAGAGGAATATTCTTCAAGGCTTTTCCAATGACCGACTTTGCGATTCTCGCAGCATGCTCTTCATTCTCAGCATCAAATACCTTCATTTCAAGTGCCAGACCCACAAGGGCAGTATTAGCGGCCATAAACACACTGTCAAAAGGTTCATTGCAAGCCGGACATTGTGTGCTCCCCACATCTATCTCTACATATTCCAAATCGGGATTCAATCGTTTTCCTGCTTCAGCTACAGCCACACCCATGGCATCATCAACAGTTGTAATATCTTTTACCAACCAGGCCGCTTCAAGAGTTACTTTGTAATTATTCAACATCTTTCCTCACATTCATTTCGTACTTATCAAATTAACAGTTTACAATCACTTTTTGCCATAAGATCATATGGCAAACAATTTGTCTTCACTTACCGTAAATACTCCTAATCTTACACCTGCATCCAGCCAGGCATGACCATAGCTGAAACAGACCAGGGCATTTACCAGATCTTCTTTTTTTACAAAATGTACGCCGTCATTGAAATATGACTGCGCCATGTTGAGATAATCATCAGCCACGCCAGCCAGAAAAGACTTTTCACCAATCGATATCTCAATATCTTCTAAGGCACCTTTCAGCATGACCCTGTATCTGTTGGTCTTCTCATCAAGACTGGCATGTTGTGGCTGCATCAGTGCAGTTTTGTCGGGAAATTACGTAAATGTTGTCATAAACCCTGACACTAAAGAAGATATTTCAACCCCTCTCTTCCAGATCTTTTGTAAACCATTGTACCAGAGCATCACCGTGGTACAATCCAGCCAGATCGGCTTTAAGGTTTGAAGGTTCCACCTTGATCATCCAGCCTTCACCATAGGGGTCATCTGCCAACAATTCCAGATTGTCTTCAATCTCAGAGTTAACTTCGATTACTTTGCCTGATGTGAGCATGATCAGCCCGCCCACCCATTTGGCTGACTCCATCGAACCGAAGGCTTCTCCTGCCTCAAACTCATCATCTTCCAGAGGTAGGTCGATAAATTCAATCTCACCTACTGCAGTGCCTCCAAATGCATCTATACCCATGGTCACAGTACCGTCGTCCTCTACCCTGGCCCAGGTGTGGTCTTTGGTGTAATACAATTCATCAGGCATATCATATCCTTCAATTTCTACCATTTCAATCCACTCCTATAATTTTTATACTTAATTATTATACTTGATCACTATACGTAATTACTGTACTTGATTACTTTATTTAGTTTTCAACTGGAATATCTTGTACTTCAATCATTGTGCTATATTTTATCAAATAACTTTCCAGGCATATTTGTATATTTGTAGTTCCATTCCCTTTTCATCCGTCTCAATAGCCTGCATATCTCTCACGTTCTTTCTTTATCAGTTCGCCGTAGTAATCGCATGCCGCTTCAACATCCATCAAATTGTTGCGGTCCACATTTCCCCTTACCTTGACCATCCAAACATTGTAAGAGTCGTCATTTATCTGGTTGGGCTTATCCCACAGCACATCATTTACCTCTTCCACCACGCAATCAAATGGTAAGGATATCTGGCTCACAGCCTTGATAGTCTCATAAGCTATGAGCAGGTCATGGGCAAGCACAGTCTCTCCCTCATCCGGCAGGTCAATATGGACTATCTCCTTGGACAGGCTCTGTCCCAGCTGGGTTATTCCAATAGTATGTGGTTCACCTTCCAGCAACCACACATGGTTTTTCATATAAAGTCTATCTTCAGGAAACTCAAATTCTTCTACCTGCATTTCGCAATTTCACCTCTTCAATCCTAGCATAATGATAATTTAATAATCACTTCATCTCCCACATTAAAAAGTTTCTGGCCGTAATGTTTTGGTATAACTTTAATGGTAGGAACCGAATGGGACAATGAAAATGCAATTGCCCGGCATTCAACATACCCGCCTGCCAGTACTTCAGCCCGTACCTTACCAGTTGAGACCATGTACCGGTTACCCTCCGCCCTCATAAACTCACAGGGCGGGTTTAGTCCTATAAGACCGAAATAATCAATATCGTACACCTGTTCCATCGGTATCAGACCGTCAATCAGACAGCCCCCAAGCCTGTAACCCTTTACCTTCTGCCCATCGTACCCACCCTTAAGCAAGGTAAATCTCTCATCTGAAAATACTACCCTACATGGAAGGGTGGATTCAAGTAACGTATCATTACTTGAAAATTCGAAGCATGATTTGAGAGGATTATGGTTACTGGCACGGATATAATCTCCCTGCTGCCTGACCTCCACATGCAGGGGCGGTTCATTCCAAAAATAGAAATAGCCATTATGTACCAGAATGCCCAGCGGGTCACCCGCAGATATGGTATCCCCTATATTCACAGCAGGTTTCATATGCAATATTTTGACCACGCTATCCCCCTGCTTTATGGCTGTGATATATTCCTTGAAGTCACGGGACTTGAACGGTGTAGGGGTCAAATATTCCCTGATGTCTATCACTGTACCGTCCACTGGTGATGGTGCTGTATCCCCGAACCCCCCGCCGGGATAGATATCCACGGCACTTAAGGTAGTATGGGCAGCAAACGGACTTTTCATGAACGAGAATTTTCCGGATTCGGGAGCAAAGATTGTAACACCCCTGCAATGAGCTATCGGTTCCATGGATGGCTGCGTCATTTAAGTGCCTCCGTATGAGCAGCACATCCTATCCACTTCCATTATGTCAAGTCCCATCTCCCCTGCCGTACGGTAACAGTGCCTGCCGGGTACTGCAATCCTGTCCAGCCCACAGAGCAGGGCACATTCATCAAGTACTGAACGATACCTGCCGCCCGGGCGTACACAACTTAGCGACAAAGGCGTGGACGGGAACATCTCCCTGGCGGTGGTCATCACTTCCACCACATCATTGATGTCAGGTTTTAGGGCAGTTCGATAATCAGTCCCATCTGTAGGTATGAACACAACTATGACCACCACTCCAGGGTCGTACTGCCGTACCATCTCAAGTGCCCTGAACTCGCCGTCCAGTTCGCCGCCATGTAGTCCTACTATGATATGGGGTGCCAGTACTATGCCTTCAGCGGCAAGACTTGCAAGGGTGCTGTCATAGTCCTCAGGTGTCCTGTCCAACCCATATACATCATGTATGGTGCTTACACTGCCTATTACATCCACCAGGGCCATGTCCAGCCCGTATTCCCTCAGGCGAGATGCCTGGCTACGGTCAACCAGCCCGGTATGGGCACTTATCTTCAGGCCAAAGACCGACTTTAATGACTTGATGGCATCCACATGTTCATAGGTGGGTACTGACCCGTCGTGCCTGCTGCCTCCCGAAAGCAGTATACCGTTTTCGCCCCGCCTGGCAAGGTCACCTGCGATGTGCTGCAGGTCGCCGGATGCGGCATCCACCATGTGCTCCAGATAGTGGGTGGAACAATGCTTGCAATTGAGGTCGCAGTTTGTACCTGTAACCGACACGGGTGTGAAGGGGTGGGTGAAGAATTGCATTTTGTTTGAGAAATTATGGCAGCGTACATCAAAAGCAGACTTCATAGCCACTTTAAGACCGGGTTTTATGTTTTGCATATCCATGATGCGCTGATGCACATTACGTATATCAAAGTCCATGTTCAACAATCACCTCAATCTTAATCCCCACATTCATTTCTGCCTACATCTCCACCTTCATCTCTACCTACATCTCTATCTGCTGTTTTATCCTGTTTATCTCACCGCTATCGGGTGCAACAGGATAATTATAAATCGGGTAGTGAGTCTCAGTGGCATAAGGCCGGTTGCAATTAGCACATCCCGTGGTCATGAAAGCCTCACCCTTTTCGATCACTGCTTCCAGATCATGTTCATCCAGTCCGAAATGTATAATGTTCCCACCCTCGAACTCCATGGCATCCAGCTGCACCAGATCATGTCGTAACAGGTATGAGGCAATCTGCACCCGGCGGTAATGTCCGATATCAGGTGCTGTGTCCACCAAATTTACCTCTCTCGTCCCTGGCAGCCTGGTATATACAAACAACGCAGCATTAATTCCCATACCATGCAGCCTGCCCACAAGTTCCACAACTTCCTTGTCGGTCTCGCCCATGCCAGCAATGATATGAGTGCCCGCATATGGGAATACATCTGCTGCCCGTTTAAGTCCGTCCATATGGCTATCCCAGGTAAAAGGACCCTCTGCCCCCTTACCCTTGATCCTGAGGAACAATTCGGGGGTGGAAGCATCTAGAGGGATTACCAGTTGGTCCACGCCCATCCCTGCCAACGTTTTATATTTCATATCATCAAGAGGGAATACAGATAGTGATATTGGAATGCTGCATGTATCCCTGATGCGCCCTATAAGGTGCACGGTGTCCTCCCACATACCAGGATACATGGCCGTCTGGATACAGGCCCGGTGGAGGTAACCTTTCTCAAAAGCTATTCCCAGCCGCCTCACAACTTCTTCCAGGTCTGCAGGCATGTACTGGCCCCTTGCAATTTGCTTCAATTCACCCTCTGAATCCTTAGCCTGGGAACAGAACAGGCAATTGGCCCGGCAGCGCTGTTCAGTGTATATTTGCAGGTATGCTGTTGTGGGAGGCGCATCCATGAGCATCAGTTCCATACCTAATACCGCAAGTGTCCCCAGCGACGCACGGACCTGTTTCATGTCCTGCCCCCATAGAGAGGAACATCAATCCTGGTGTCGTCACTGGGCGGCAGGCCGCAGCAGGTGCCGAAATAACCAGTTGAATAACCATTGCGCTTTGCATATTCCACAGCATACCTGGTTGGGATGGCAATATTCTCAACTCCGCTTTCGATGGCCAGGTAGTCAATTAGTTCCCGGTCCCGGCCTGATGAGCGGGCGCAGCCCAGAGTAATAGGCGTGTCCGGGAACAATTCCACTGCTGCTGTTATTACTCTGGCAAAGTCCAATGGGTTTGGTTTAGTGCCCGAAAAGGGAGTACCTTCAATCGGCATCAGTCCGGTTATCACCACAGTGCTAACCCTGTGCCCTTTTATCATCTCAAGAGCACGGAGTTCCCCTACTGCCCGGCCCGCGTTCAACCCCACGCAAACGTGGGGGAATAGCATGATACCTGCATCCGAGAGGGCATCCAGGCTTGCAATGTAATCCTGCTTTGACAGGTCCAGACCATACACTTCACGGGCAGTGGCCATATCACCCACTACATCAAAACCCACGCCGTCCAGCCCGGAATCCCGCAACAACCCGGCCTCGTCCGGTGTTATGAAACCTGTGTGTGCAATCACGCTCAGCCCCGTTCGTTCCTTGATAGTGGTAATGGCAGCGGCCATGGATGTGACATGCACTTTGCCGGTTGAATCACAACCACCGGTTACAAGTATTCCCATTGCCCCCTGCACTTCCACCGCCAATGCAATAGACACAAGGTCGTCCGGCGTCATACAGGGTATGAGCCGCTCCAGCAGCTTTCCGCCGCAGTGTTTACAATGGAGACTGCATTGGCTACCAGTGATGGAAATGGAAGGAAAAAAGTTGGATGTGATGTAAAAGTTCAACCGTTTGCCAGACCGTGCAATGGTGCGGGTCCTTGCACACTTCATCCGGTCACGCAATTGCGGGGGCACTATCCGGTCAAGGTTGAACTCTCTAACCTCCAATTCCTCCTTATCGCTTGAATGTCCATTCGTCAGAATAGTATTTAGGCAGCAGTTCCCTGACCATAGCTTCTTCCTTTACTGATAGGGCCGACTCGATCAATTCAATGCCAAACCGCTTTTCGAAGTTATTATGAATCTTCCCCCTGACCTCTTCCAGATCTAATTTATAACCCAGTTCCCGGTCCATCCACGTCATGCCCTGTTCAATGGACTGTATCTGCTTATCCATGTACTTCTCCTTAGGAATGTTGGAAATGCGCAGCATTTCCCTGATATCAAAGTCAAGCAACAGGGTGCCGTGCTGTAGAGTCTTGTTGTCCCGCCTGGTCATGGCATTACCTGATATTTTCTTGTTATCCACTGTCACATCGTTGATAGGACGAAAACCTGCATTCAGTCCGTACTCTTTCAGGGTATCTATGAGCATACCGCATATCTGCATGTATGATTCCACGATATCAAGCGGGAACTTGTCGTCATCTATGGTTCCGACTACGCCATAGTTAATCTGCCTGTCAAGGTCATCTGAAAATGCAATACCGCCGCCACTGGTGCGCCTGACAAGTGTATAATCTTTACACTTATCAAGGTCAAGTTCCACTGCTGCCTTCTGGAAGTAACCAAGGATTATGGATTTGGTAGGCGCCCAGAAGAACAGGGTATTACCTTCATCGAGTCGGTGTATTGCCTCGTTGATGGCCATCATATCCCTGATATCCACCTTGCCAAAATCAATAAATCTCCACTGATCCATCTAATCGCCTCCTATTGCCTGCATTATAGACCGGGTGAAATCATCGGGAGTTGTGCCCGGGGACTGTATATGCTCGGATTCATACACCTGTTCAACTGCCAACAGGACTGCATCATTGTTAGCAGCCGTGCCTTTCAATTCTTCTTCGATACTATCAATCGCATCTTCGGGGAACATGAAAAAATCTCCTGAAAATGTGATGTCTGTAATAATTTTTCCATCCACTTTCAAAAATGAGCGGATAACTCCGCCCTTTGACTTATGGATGCCTTTTTGGTAATCTTCCAATTCCATACTGTCCTCTCCTCTCCATTCTCTATTATAGTTATGATTGGCTCATGTTCTCTACACTTTTTTTCGTTTTGCCCTCTTATGGTCATTACGGTATGTCCATTCAACTGATGCATACTGCCGGGTCAACTCAACAGCCAGCTTCTCTTCCTCATCTAATATCGTGCCCTCATAGGTCCCAATACCAAGCGCCTCCTCAAAACCCATGCACAGTGCTTGTTTTATTTTATCAAGTGGCGGCAGGTCCATCAGGTCCGAGAGGGTGACCATGCCATCTCTGGCAGTATTCACATTGGGCCGCAGGTTCCTTGCAGGATGCTTCAGTGCGCAGTCCATGGTATCGAAATCAAAGTCGAGCAAAAAACTACCATTGACCATTACAGCACCGTCGAACCGCCCCTGGGCATTGCCGGATATCTTGCGCCCCTGCACGAACACGCCGTTTCGGGTCGGGTCTATTTCACTGTCAAGGCCAAGACCTTCAAGCGCCAGTAGCATACCTGATAGCACTTTATTGTATGCAGCCTGGACATTACCGGGAATCAGACTGCTCTGTGCGCCTATTACTGAGAACAACACCTGGTCCTGGTCACAGTATCCGCACCCGCCTCCAAGTATCCTGCGCACAATGTCTATGTTGTGCTCCCGGCAATAGTCTTCATGGACCTCATCTTCCACAAACTGGTGGTAACCCAAATAAATAGTGGGACGTTTGACCCTCCAGAAAAGTATGGTTTCGTCGGTGTCGCCAGAGCCTACATGGCGTCCGATGGAATGGAATAGGGCAGCGCTGTATGCCCCGTCTATTAAATCTGCATCCACAAACCGCCACACAATATCTTGCTCCTGAATCCACATGGATTAAGCTGCCTAAATAGTTTTTTGTTCACTTCACATGGTACTGTTGAGGGGTATTTGTTGTTATTGTTGTTATTGTTTTGGCCTTGGCAAGATACCGTTACTCATTCCCTCGATGTCATATTCGTCAAGTATCTCGCCAACTATCTCTTCAAGGATATCCTCGATGGAAAGCAGTCCAACTACTTTTTCAGTTTCATCCACCACAACTGCTATCTGGACCTTCTTTGACTGCAGTTCCCTGAATATAGAGGCTATCTTGCGGTCCTTTTTTACCAATAAAATGGGCCGAAGTATCTCTTCAACAGTTTTGGTTGCAAGTTCTTTATCCCTGTATTTGAGCAGGTCTTTGGCAAATATCATACCTGTTACATTATCGAAATGTCCTTTCCAGACAGGAAGCCTCGAATGACCTGACACATTTATCTTCTCAAGTGCTTCAATGAGGGATTCGGTATTTTCAACCGTGACCATGTGGCTTTTATAGGTCATGGCCGTCCTGGCTTTTTCATTACTGAAATCCAGTACATTCTGTATATACTGCCTATCATGGTGTTTGATTACGCCTTCTTCTACTCCTAGTTTCAGGATTAATTTAATCTGTTCTTGTGTGATTAAGGGATTCTTTCTCTTTTCTTTAACGCCTAATACATGCAGCACAACTTTTGTTATCTCTGTAAAGACCAAAACCAGTGGATATAGCAGTTTGGTGAGAAGCTCCAGCAAACCGGCAATTCTGAGGGCATAGGTATCAGCGTGCCGTGTGGCAAAGGTCTTGGGTACAATTTCGCCAAATACCAATATGACCACGGTCATTACACCGGTAGCAATGGCAATGCCGGCATTGCCGAAATATCTTAACACAATTACTGTGACAAGCACCGAGGATGCTACATTTACTATATTGTTACCTACAAGGATAGTGGTTATGAACTTTTCCGGATGCTGCAGTTCGTCATGAATTATCCTGGCCCGGCGGTCACCTGTCTCTGCAAGATGGAGCATCTTTATACGGTTGACTCCGATAAAAGCGGTTTCGGATGATGAAAAAAAGGCCGACAAACTTATCAGGATTATTACTACAATTAATTCAATCAATGTTGTAAGGTCAATCAATTCTATGTTAACTCCAGATGTTAATAGGTTTGAAGATGTTTAAAAAATTTTCTACAAAATGAAGCTCCCCACAGTAGAGCTGTAGGGCACTTTCATGTCTCAGGCTACTGAGGTTGCATTGATAATGGCTTGTCCCAACTGCAGCAGAGCTACGGGGTATAACGATTAAAATAAACTGCAAACCAATACTAACTGCAGAATACAAGAGAAATAAAAATGATAGCGGGGCATGGATTCGAACCATGGATCTACGGGTTATGAGCCCGTCGGGATTTCCTGACTACCCCACCCCGCTACTATGTTTAGAATACGGATGGGCAAAGGCTTTAAATGACTATTATTAGTCATAAAGCCTTCGGTTTATGTTATGTCCGGATTATTAGATTTTGCAGAAAGATTTGATTAATAAGAAACCATCAAATTAGAATTAAATCAGGCATTTCTTATTTGATAGTTCGATTATACCAGCAGACTGTGTGAAAAGATACACTAAGTTTTCAATTAATTGCAATATGAAGTAGTGATATAACAGAGATTGTCGGAAAAGTACCTGAAAAGCACTTAAATTGAAACTTCCAGAAATATTGTTAAAATAAAATCGCTATGCTGCGCCCGGTTAAGTTTAGAACGTAAAGCTAAAATATTCGAACGGTTGTCTTCTCCGACAATCTCATAGTAGTTCTTTTCACTCCTTCACCCCTTCCACAAACACATTGAACAACTTCCCCATCTTCTCATACTGCGCAGTCTCCACATGTGAATACCTGATAGGTTTCTTATGCTGCCTGGTCTCCCTCTTCAGCATCTTATAAAGATTATTAGACCGCTCCACCAACCGCTCATCAGTAGTACCCTCAACCAGCATCACACCCCCAGCCCCGCTCTCAAAAGCAAAGTTCACAATATCCGCATCCAGTATATGTATGGACGGCACCTGTACTAACCGAATCTTAGAAGAATACCGATTGCGGTTCACCCCTGCCAGGTCAGCCGCAGCATATGCTGCCGGATCGATGAATACAATCACGCCCGGACCCGCTTCCAGCATTCCATTTACCTGCGCCTTAAGCTGCTCCCTTGAGTAGTTCCGGATATCAATAGCCTGCTGCGGGCACACTGCAGCACACACACCGCAACCCGTACATGCCAGCGCCTCAAGTGCAGGCCTGCCCAGTCCTGATAGTGCATCATAGGGGCACTCCTCAATGCATACACCGCACTCGTCACATTTGTCATTGACCACGGGCTTTTCAGGGGATATGGCAATCCTGCCCTTGCCTAAGAACTGGTGCGTCTTATGGGCAGCACTGATACCATCGGTCACCGCATCATGGATGTCCTTGGGACCGATTGAGCAACCTGCCATATAAACAGCCTGGTTCAGCGAACTCACCGGGTCTATCTTTACATGCTTCTCCTCAATGAAACCATCATCATCTATGGGTATATTCAACTGCCGAGCCAATTCCTGCGACCCTTCGGCAGCCTCCAGCGATGGGCACAGCACCACCATATCGAACTCGTCTTCCTCCTTGGAGTTGAGCAGTGTATCCTCATACCGCACCCTGAGCTGCCCGTTCTGGGGCGTTATCCGGGCTATCCTGCCCCTGATGAACTGTACACCCTCTTTCTGGGTATTGTAATAAAATTCCTCGAACCGGCGCCCTGCTGCCCGTATATCAATGTAAAACAACGTCACTTCAGCATCCTTGTTCATTTTCTTAACCAGATGCGCCTGCTTCATCGAATACAGGCAACATACCCGGCTGCAATGCTTGTTGTACTTCTCGAAATCCCGGCTGCCCACACACAACACGAACGCCACCCGGTTGGGCAGGGTCCCGTCAGATTTCTGCAGCCGCATACCAGTGTGGCTTTTTGCTGAAAGCATATCCTCGAACTCCACCGCAGTAATAATATCGGGATGGTCAGTATTGTATTCCTCAATACGCGAAATGTCAAAAGGCTTGAAACCAGTAGCAATCACAACTGAACCCACTTTCAAGTCTTCAGTCCGGACTTCATCCTCAAGGCTGACGGCATCCACCGGACAGACCTTTGTGCATGCCTCACAGTCAATGCACTTTTCCTTGTCAATAATATACGCCTGGGGTATTGCCTGGGCAAATGGCAGGTAAATGGCATCCACCGGACATTTTGCAGCACACCTGCCGCATGAAGTACACGCTTCCACATTCACGTACCTGGGAGAATGTTTCAATGTAACTGTGTAGTCACCCACATTTCCCTGTACGCCATCCACTTCCGTGTTTGTGAACATAGTTATATTAGGATGATTGTGCACTGCCACCATCTTTGGTGTCAGGGTACACTGTGAACAGTCATAGGTGGGAAACGTCTTAGACAATCCTATCATATGACCGCCGATATACGGCTCCTTCTCAACAAGCACCACCTCATGATCATCTGCCAGTTCCAGTACCGCAGTAATACCTGCAATTCCGCCTCCAACTACCAGAACCCTGTCAACCAGTTCCTTTTCAATGGGTGTAAGTTCTGACAATGAAGCCATCCTGGCTACAGCTCCTGTTATCAGGGACTTTGCTTTTCCAGTAGCTTGCCCGGGTTCATCAGGATGTACCCATGAATCCTGTTCACGCAAATTTGTTATTTCAAGCATCATGGGATTGATGCCTGCTTTCCCGGCCATTTTACAGAAAGTTTCCAGATGGAGTTTGGGAGAACATGAGCCAATAACCACCTTATCTACTTTACCATCCCTGATATCCTGTTCAATGGAACCCTGACCGGCACTGCTGCACAGATAATCATGGATGGTTACTGATGCCACATTTTCAAGTATTTCAACTGATCCGGCCACGTCCTCTACATCAACAACATCCGAGATATTGCCGCCGCACCTGCACAGGTACACACCGATCTTCCCGCCGCTCATTGTCACCTTACCCCCTTAACATGTCTATGAACGCTTCATCAGTTATGAAATTCAGGTCCACACCCACATCTTCAGGTGAATATCCCATTGCAATAGCCAGCAACTGGGAATAATGCAGTACCGGGATATTGTATTCATGCCCGAACTTGTCTTTTATCTCTACCTGCCCAAAGTCCAGTTGCAGGTGACAAAAAGGACATGCATTGACTATACAGTCTGCTCCTGCTTCGGCAATGTGCAACAATTTTGCATCTGCCATTTCCAGCGACTTATCCAGCAGTGCGGAACGCACACCGCCACCTGCTCCGCAGCATGCCGTCTTATCCTCGTAATCTATGCTATGTGCACCCAGAGCTTCTACCAGTTCATCAAAGAATACTGGTTTCTCAACTGACCCCAGGTCACGCTCTTTAGAAGGTTTGATTAGATGACAGCCATAGTGCAGGGCCACTTTCAGTTCCAGTGGATGCTTGATGGCATCTTTTATTTTATCTGGCCCAAACTCCTTTGACAGAAATTCTATGACATGCCTTATTTCAGCTGAACCGTTGTACTTCATATCCACTTCGTCCAGATGCTTATTGACCTGCCTGGCCAGCCCCTGGTCTTGCTTTAGTTCGTGGTTGGCATCTGCCAGTGAGCCAAAACAGCCATTGCAGATGGTCAGGACATCCCGGTCCATCTGCTCGGACAGCACGATATTCCTGGCTGCGAGAGTAAGCCATGTGACCTTATCGAATGACCTAAACACACCCGGAGCCGGACAACATGATGCACCTGTCAGTTCGGCCCAGTCTATGCCCAAACCGTCAAGCACAAGTTTGGTGGCCTTTTCGATACCAGGGTAACGGTTAGGAATGATACATCCCAAAAACAGCGATACAGGTTTCATTTTATTTCCTCAGCTATTTCACTTTCCTCTTCCGAAACCAGTTTAAAAAAACCCGTAACCTCAAGCAGCTTTTTCACCTGTTCAAGAGCATCAGGATATTTCTGGACAGTCTCAGGAAGTTCATCCATACCCAGCTCTTTGCGTTTATCCCTGTTTGCATCATTAATGGGAACTGCATGCCCTTTATCAGTAACCAGTCCGGCTACTTGACGATGCTCAGCTAGCATCAGACCCATGTGAACCGATTCCGTCCTAAGGGCCAGAATCCCGTCAACAATCTTTAATCCTCTGGGACACCGTTCCTGACATTGGTAACAGGTTGTACACATCCATAGGTCTTTATCATGATATACATCTTTATTCCGTCTTGCTGCCAGTATTAAACGTCTTGTGTTCAGGCTGGTGTACCGTCCGGAAGGACAACTTCCGGTACATGTCCCGCACTGCATGCAGGTTGAAAAAGTAAATCCTTCATCATCCAGCAGTTTTACAGGTTCCTTTGTCATAGTTCCACTCCAATTAATAATTACAAAAATTCAGGATTTCCGGCTCTCAAAATACACCTTCTTAAACAACATTGATGTCAGTGATAATTATAACTATTGTTTTTTTGAATATTAGGCAAAGCAGGGTCTGTTATTTTTAGCGTTATGATTTGTTCAATACGGTTATTGCACCTACAGGACAGGTTCCCACACAGGTCTTGCAAAAAAGACAAAAAGCAGTTTCTCGTGCATAATACGCAACTCTGCCGTTTTCCATCTTTCGAATATCCCAGACAATGGGACCTTTTGGGCAGATATTCATGCAGCGTCCACATCCGGTACATGAGTCATTAACTGATATTTCCACTGGCATTTATTCATATAATAATTTTCTAAAGCATATATATTATTGGATTGAAAATTTTATAAACAAAATAGTCTGATGTCGCAGAAGTAATCAGATGACACAAAAGTATTAATATTAATGTATTAATACTAAAAAATATAAATTGTGATGTGTTTTCATATCAAACATTCTATGAAAATATACAGAAATAAATTGATGTTCATGGACTGCGCAGTATAAAACAAAGAAGTGAAAGAGATGCGGGAATCCATGTATGTACAACGAAAGACTCAGGAAGATATTTGATCATGGACCTTACTCGACTTCTTGAGAATGTAAAAACGGGAAAAATTGATATTGATGACGCTTTAAAACAGATACGTATCAGTAACATACATACCCTGGACAATGTTGCCTGTATCGACCCTCACCGTATGAAACGTACCGGAATACCTGAAGCTATCTATGGCCCCGGAAAAGCTATTGATGACCTGGTATGTATTGCCCTATCTCATCTTGAACATGAAACAACGGTAATTATCACCAGGGTATCGGATGAGCAACTTGAGGCTTTACAACAAAAACATCCTGTGGAATGGAATCGGAGCGCCAGGATTGCAATACTGCGGAAGGGCGATTCACGGGTTGAATCAACCGGGGGGGTAATCGGTATCATCACTGCTGGAACCGTTGACATTCCTGTTGCAGAGGAGGCAAAGGTTACAGCTATGGAGATGGGGGTGACAGTGCATACCATTTATGACGTGGGTGCTGCCGGAATTCACAGGTTATTCCCTGGCCTGGCAGAAATGGTGGAAAAGGGGGTTGACACCATAGTAGTGGCCGCTGGTCGGGAGGGTACTCTCCCCACTATAGTATCAGGTCTTGTAGATGTGCCGGTAATCGGTGTACCCGTCTCATCCGGATACGGGGCAGGCGGCGGCGGGAAAGCAGCTCTGTATACTATGCTGCAGTCATGTTCTGTGCTTAGCGTGGTGAACATCGATGCCGGGTTTGTAGCCGGTGCCTATGCTGCACGTATTGCTAATATGCTAGCAAAAGCACGACGTAAAGAGTGATTATTACCTTTCTTCCTGAAGACAAGTAAACCAAAAAGCAGTTGATGGCTTAATCTACCTCTTTTCCCTCATCGTAACCAATCTCTTCTTTGGTCAAGTAACATGCCGGGTCATCCGCCCATACATTGTCATAAATGGCCTCTGCCCTGACCCTGAAGTTACCATTGCATATCTCCAGCCATTTACATTTAGCACATCTATCTGCATTTGCCTTTATCAGTGATTTGCGGTCCTTGAGGCCGGACATTAGCTTATCATTAGTATCCATCCATATCTCACTGAAAGGCCTCTCCTTTACATTACCAAAAGAATAATGCCTCCAGAACTGGTCGGCATGTACAGAACCGTCCCATGATACGCAGCCGATACCAATACCGGTAGAATTGCCCTGGTTCATCATTAGTAATTCATAGACTTCGGCAGCACGCTCCGGGTCTTCTTCCAGCAGTCTGAAATAAACATAAGGTCCGTCACAGTGGTTGTCAACAGTGAGCACTTCCATAGGGAAACCTTTGTCATGCATCTCCTTTGTCTTGTCCATGATAAGGTCCACCAC
>JAGLRT010000064.1 GCA_023136155.1 Methanosarcinales archaeon | reverse complement strand
TCAGGTCCTCTTCCACCATTTTTGAACCGCGGCCTGCATATACCAGATGATAGAAACATACCCTCGGAATACCTTCCTCATAAAGCAGGTCGAAAATAGCAGGTATGTCTTGTGCGTTCTTCTTATTAATGGTAAATCTAAGACCAACCTTGATGCCTTCAGCCTTGCAGTTACGCATACCCTGCAATGCTGCATCAAAAGCACCGGGTACTCCCCTGAACATATCATTGGTCTCCCTCATGCCGTCCAGTGATACGCCTACATACGATAGCCCGATGTCCTTTAAGACCTTAGCCATTTTTTCATCAATAAGAGTGCCGTTAGTGGAAATGACAGCACGCATTCCTTTGTCCCTTGCATACATGGCAAGTTCGGGAAGGTCTTTTCGCATAGTAGGTTCACCGCCAGAGAATAATATCACGGGCGCACCGAACTGGGCAAGGTCGTCTATCAGTTCCTTGCCCTGCTGTGTTGTCAATTCATCTTTATACTCAATATCCCTTGACTGGGCATAGCAATGCACACAATGCAAGTTGCAGCGGCGGCCCATATTCCAGACCACTACGGGTTTCTTATCCTTTGAGAACTGCAACAAATGAGATGGAAGTTTGCTTGATTCCCGTCCGTACCTCAGGGCATCGGAAGGTTCAACTGTCCCACAGTAAAGTTTTGAAATGCCTATCATCTTTATTACACCATTCTTTATTTAATCAATATTGTAATTCATGTTCACCATCAGCATTTTCCTTTCTTCATCAAAATTTATCTCGATAGAAGATGCACTGTCATCCAGGTATTTTTCCACATGAAAGGTAACGCCTTTTTCGATATGTTTAATGTCCCTTGCAATTTCCTTTTCCACGGTTGCAATACCGAGTTGTTGGCAGCAGCCTCCGCCAGTTACAGATAAGCGTACCGCAGGTGATTTTTCCTTCTCCAGTTCAGTCTTTATGAATTCAATAGCTTTATCGTCTACAATAAGTTTAGTCATAATAAATACCAAATTCTTTCTTCACTTCGGTTATCAATGCATAGAATGTATACTCATTTGAAATAATATTAACCTGGATTTTATTCATATTTAATGTATTGGAAGTTGGATGCCCTATGGCTGCCACAATTATACCACCATAATTCAACATTCTGATTACTTCATCCTCACATCTCATCTGTGATGCCATCCCAAGGAAATTCCTTACCATCATTGAACTGGTAAACACCACTGCATCAACTGTTTTCTCCATAATTGCCTGTATAAGTTCTTCCTGTGCACTATCCCTTGCAGGGCTGGCAATCTCATAGACCTGTGTTTCAAAAACTTCAGCGCCGGCAACCTTCAAACCTTCCACCAGTACAGGTGCACCATGGGAACTTCTGGCAATATCGACTAATTTCCCCCGGACATCATTTCTGATGGCTTCAACCAACCCTACTGAACTGTATGACTCTGGCATGAATGATATCTCAATCCTCTGCTCCTGTGCTGCTTCCCTGGTCTTTGGACCGATGGCAATTGTGGTAATGCGGTTCAAGGCATTGATGAAGGCATCCCTGTCCGGCACCTTATCCAGTGTATGGTCTATGCCATTTGCACTGGTAAATATCACAATATCCGACTGTCCGGCCAGTATCCGGGAGACAAAACCGTCAAAATATTCATCCCTCTTATCCAGTATTTTAATCATAGGAGCAGATATAACATCGAACCCGGCTTTCCGGCATACCTGGATTGAATCCCGTTCGTAGCGGACGGGCCGCATTATTGCAACCGTAGGTCTGGTGTTGATGTCGGTGTTGATGTCAGTGTTAATGTTGGTACGGGCCATATTTTCCATCAAAACTACCTGAGTTCACCCAGTTCATCATGCAGTGTGACCACACCGCCTATTATGGTAATGGCAGGAGCCTTGACGCCTCTCTCTTCAGCCAGCTTGACAATGTTTTCCAGTGTACCTACAGTGGTTCTCTGGTCTGGCCGTGTACCCCGCTCAATCAGTGCCACTGGAGTTGCAGGATCTTTGCCATGCTTCATCAGTTCGTTTACGTTACGGAGCAGCATGCTTACACCCATCAGGATAACTATGGTTCCGCTAAACTTAGCCAGTGCATCCCAGTCCAGGGCTGAATCTTCTTTTGTGGGGTCTTCATGTCCTGTAATAAAAGTTACCATGCTAGCGTGATCCCTGTGAGTAACAGGTATGCCCGCATAGGCTGGTGCTGCGATAGCTGATGTTATGCCGGGTACTATTTCAACTTCAATCCCATTGGCAACCAGCACCTGCGCCTCTTCGCCTCCACGTCCGAATACATATGGGTCACCGCCTTTCAGCCTGACCACATTCTTTCCCGCTTTAGCTTTATCCACCAGCACCTGGTTTATCTGCTCCTGTTTGAGGGTGTGGCTGCCTGCATATTTGCCGGCATCTATCTTCTCTGTATTTTCAGGCATGCTGACCAGAATCTGCTTTCCTGGTAGCTGGTCGTATACTATGACCTCGGCTTCGTCTATGAGCCTGCGTGCTTTGAGTGTGAGCAGTTCCGGGTCGCCGGGACCGCTGCCTACAAGGTATACCTTGCCCAGATTTTTGCTGTTCATAAGTTTATCTCCCGTTTCTTAAAGTAAAATATAGTTATTCTTTTGGTTCTGGAGGTATGATATAATTTCCTGATTTGGATGGGAGTTGGGGTGGAAGTTGGGATGGGAGACTTTTAATCATTTTCTGGCGGCAACCACACATGAAATTTCATATATAAGTGACTATTATATTGATAGGATACACTATTCAATTAATTCTATTTAGTATGGAGTTAATTTTAGTATAGACCAAAAGAATGAAAAAAATCTCTTGCCAAATCATTAGCGAAAAACATAGAATAAGGTACAGTTTTTTTATAAAGCATTACGGTGGATAGAAGATATTTGCCTGATTCAAAACAATCAAAGTAGAATATTGAACAATCGACTAAAAAACGTATCCACTTCAAATCTAAGGGTAATTTAAAAATTATTAGACAGGATTAACAGGATCGACAGGATATACCGCAACGTCAACATCCTGTAGATCCTGTAAATCCGGTCAAAATACCATGCTTTTTGAAGTGGATACAAAA